>NZ_JAAGPN010000188.1:0-15985 GCF_017104805.1 Paraburkholderia sp. Ac-20347
CCATCTTGTTGTACGCGCCGCGCAGCTTGAACGAGAAGACCGGCTGGTTGTCCTCACGCTTGAGCAGCACCGTGTTGCCGATGCGTGCCGAGAGATTCGGCGCGGGTTCGAGCTCGGTTTCGCGGGCCGCATCGTAGACACGCGCGGTGAGGATCAAACGAAGGTAATCGGTCTGCTGCGGGTGGTGTGCGTCGGCTTGGACTGCGGTTTGGCGCGAATTCGCCTGCATGACGGCTCCTGTGCTGTCTCTTGTGATACTTGTTTAGCCAGGAGGCGGAAATAAAAAACCCGCCTCGTGGGGCGGGTCGTTGTCGTTTTTGCCAGTCGTACGCTAACCCACCATTCGAGGAATGGTGCGAATAATCAGCGAAATCGGGCTTTGGCGACGGTTCATTCCTACAAGCATGGCGTAGGCAGCGATAATTGTCAATCTACAGCGATTTGAGCAGAGATGTTCAGATAACTACGAAATACATTCATATCAATACATTTTTATGCTGCGGATGCCCGGTAGCGTCGGCAGGTGAGGATAATGCCACTTTGACCCTCAACGAAACGCGTCTGAGCGTGAAACATTCTAGGAATTGTCTCATATCCTCTTGATTTGACGAGGCTTTCGGCGATTCAAAAATGATCCGCCTGTGTTTCACGGTTTCGACCCTCGCGGCTCCAAAGCGCGGAAAACCGGGGCGGATGGGCTCAAACCGGCTCAAACGGTCCCGAAATGCACGAAGGCAGGCGCCTGACGGCCCTGCCCTCTTTGTGGTGCGTGGAGCGCGAGATTTTCGCCAGACGCGCGCTCAACCGGCGGCGACAGGCTCCATTTCCGACGCCCATTCGTCGATGACCGCCTTCATCCGTTCGGCCAGGCGCTGCTGATCGGCTGCGGCGATACCCTTGAGGTTCAACTCCGCACGACCGTCGCCGAACAGCTTCAGTTCGCCGAGCGCTACGCCATCCGGACGGCTGAACTGAACGCGCGATTGATAATGCGTTCGACGCGGACCTACGCGCCGTGCACCCGCCTCGGCCGACGCCGCGGCTTCCAGCTTGCGCACGCTCGCCTTCCCCTCGATCACCTGCTCGAGCCAATGCTCGGCAACGCTCGCACCCGCGCGATCGAAAATCAGCTTGATGTTGTAGGCGTGCCCGAGGCCGATGTCCTGACGATTCTGCGCCATGCGCTGAAGCAGATACGACGGCAGCGACGTCAGCGAAATGACCTTGCTGATGTGCTTCGGGTCTTCGCCCACCGCAATGCCCAGTTCAGTTTGATCGACATACACGCCGTCGTCGAGGAGCTTTTTCCACGCCAGCGCGTCGTCGAAAACGGTCTGCTCTTCGCGCTCCTTGTTCGCGTGATAGGCGCGCAGATAGAGATTCTGGTTGTCGAGGCCGTCGCGCACATCGGCGTCGATGAGCTTGTCGCCGCGCGAACGGGCCGCGCGAATCCGGCGTTCGCCGTCGACGATCACATATTTGCCGGGAAACTGCGGCAGGCGCGTGACCAGAATCGGCGTGATCTGACCTTGGCTGGCGAAGCTCTCCGCGAGTTCGTCGATCGTCTCCGCGCTATAGAACGCGCGCGGATTGTACGGATTCGACACGACGTCATCGACGGAGATGCGCGTCACGGCATGGGTTGCCACCGTCTCGACGACTGCGGCGATCTCCGGTTGCGACACGACTTGCGGTGCGGTCGTCGGTGCTACCTGCTCGACCGGCGCCGCGCCCGCGTCGCGCTGCGCGATACCGACGACGTCGCCATCGGCCAGACGCTCGCCCGCCGACGCGCGCTCGACCGCCATGCCCGCGCGAACCTTGCTCGTGAAATTGAGCTTAGTTGCCATCGACCACCTCCTCTTCCTGAACGAGCGCGATGATTTCGTTGTAGACGGCCGTGATCTCGTCCTTGGCGATCTTCGTCCCGCGGACGCCCCGCACGTCGAAAACTGTGCGCCCGAGCGCCGCGGCCTGACGATACAGCTCACGTTGCTTGACCGTGGCAGCGAGCACGCGGACGTTGCTCTCGGCGAGGATCGCGCTCATCTGCGTATGCAGGAGCGTCTTCGAATTCGATTTATTCAGCAAAATTGCGAATTTTCCGGCCGGATTCGCGACGCGCGTACGCTCGACGAGCTCCATCATCCCTTCGCTACTCCAGATGTCGATCGGGGAAGCGTCAGTCGGGATGACGGTGGCATCGGCAACAGCAAGGACACGAGCGGTAGTGAGATCGTTGATGTTCGGCGGACAGTCGACGATAACGACGTCGTAGTCGTTCGCCAACGCAGCGATTTCAGGCCCGATCATCTTTTCCAGCTTATTGATACTGCCGACGCGGAATGGCAGCGGGGTTTCCGGACCCGCAGCCGCGCACCAACTCATGCACGATTGCTGACCGTCGGCGTCGGCGACATAGACTTTGTAGCCCTCGGCTTGAAATGCACCAGCCAGATTCATGCTGGTAGTGGTTTTGCCGACCCCACCCTTTTGGTTCGCTACGGCGATGACCAGGCCCATTCGGTTCTCCATGCAAAGTTCAACGGAGGAGTGCAACCACGCGCAATCTCCACGTGGAGACTCTCCAGCAAGTCTTTTGGGAGTCTAACGGCAAGTTAAAGTAAATTCTAGCTTCCAGGCGGAAATCGTTGTCTGTTCACCACCAAAATGGCCATTTGGATAAGGGAGTCACGTGGTTTGGCTGTCTTTTCGCGGGCGATGCGGTGCTTGAGAGAGAGTTTGGGGATGCGAAGGCTTTGGATTGGATCTCCACGTGGAGATAAGGTGCGGGGGCACTCGTGGTAATGGAAGGATCGGGGCCGAGAGTTAACTGTCGGTAACTGCTCAGGATTGCCGGTGTTATGAGGGATTGAGAAACAGAGTAGATTGAACGAACACTTTGGAGTCGTGAAACCAACACAGCACGCGCGTGGAACGGATAGCAATCTCCACGTGGAGAGCGCCCTTCGTTCGCAATAGATTTTGGATCAAAGTGAACAGGGGCGCAGAATCTTTCAGTCGTCTAGCCGTGTCTATAGCACATGTGCTCGTTGAGAGTCTCGAGCGACATCAATCGGCCAACGCAATTGCATTGAATGCTTTTCTCCACGTGGAGATCAGATCGTGCCAGCCTAATGACTACTTGCGCCAATCAAGACATCGTATCCGTTTCATGCCCGGCCATCGCCGGAGCATCATCCTGCGGATCAAGCCAAAGAAAATGATCGCATGGTTCGATACACTCGGACGTAGTACGTGACTCTCCACGTGGAGAATTTCGCCCCACGACAGTGTGAGCGCCACCTAGGATTTCGCGACTAAAACAGACGCGCTTACTCAAAGACAAACTGCACGGAGCAATGCCGTAGGACCACTGTCCACCACACGCAATCAATCTCCACGTGGAGACTAAAACCGCCACTCGCCAGGAACCTAGACGACACGACAAAGCAAGCGCCAAAGCCCATGCTCAGCCCGAGCCAACCGCCCAAGAAACATCCGAACTATCAGGAAATCAGAGAAAAAAGGGAACGCGAAATTTACCTATGTATTTTTATTGGGTAAATTTCGCCAGATTTTCTTGCGGGTCAGAGGACCACGACGGCTCTCGCATGCGCCGGGGCAAAGCCACCGCCCCGACTCACTATCATTCTTCGCGCGTCTTCAGCGCGAGTTCGATATCGCCCATCGCTTGCGCATCGCCTGCGCCCGAACCTTGTTGTCCGCTGAGCAGGAATTCGAGCAGATCGGTCGCCGTCGGCTGACCCCAGGTGTCCAGCACGACCCAACGGAAAAAGTTCGTCGACGCCATCTTGCTCGGCACCTTCGACGTCGAGACCTTGAGCTTGTCCATTCCGACCGTCTCGTTGTAGCGCTTGATCAGCGCCGTCTGGTCGTCGTATTCGAGCTCGTTGAAATACGAACGCGCCTCGTTGATCTTCGCGGCAATATAGCGATCCTTCACCTGATCCTGGCTTTCGCGCGCCTTGCCAGCATCCGGCGCAGCACCGGCAGCGGCATTCGCACCCGGCAACTCGTAGCCTTGCATCAACGCCTTGCGGAAGTAGGCAGCAACATTGGCGAGCGGCGCGGCATTTTTCTGCGCCACGCGCGCTGCCGTGTAGGCCACGGCGGTCCGGATCTTTTCCTCGCCGTACTGCTTGAACAGACGGCGCGCTTCCGAGACCGGAATACTGAACTTCGACATCTCGCCGATCAGCAGCGTCTCATTGGCACGCAGCTCTTGCGACGGATCGGTCTCCGGCTTGCGCGTCACGCGAAACTGCAGCGCGACGACGGAGCGCCCCACCTTGTGCTCGATCAGCTCGAAGTTGTGGTCCGAGATCTCGTTGACTTCCTTGATGCACGGCACCAGCACGCGGCTCTTGAACTGCTTGTAGAGCTTGTACGATTGCGCCGACGTATCCTGGCCGAGAATCAGATCACGCAGGGTCGCGAGCGGAAAGCGCGCAGTCACGCCCACCGCTTCGTATCGCACGACGTTTTCCCAGAGCGCCAGCGAATGCGCTTTCCTGAATTGACGCGTGATCCGCATGTCGATCATCGCGTAGATTTCGGGATTCAGCAGTTCGCCTCGAATCTGTTCCGAGAACGTATAGCGCAGCACCGAACGTTCGAGTTCGGCGCCCGCGAGCAGACCGGACGCCTTCCAGATGCTGCGTTTGTCCTGCGTGAGGTAGTCCCAGTTGACGACCGTGCTGATCAGCGAGTTGATCGTTTCCTTGACGTATTCGGTGTTGTTGCTGTTCAGATCGACGTCCTGCGAGAGGGCGGAAATCGTGATCTCGAACGAGGAGCGGCCGGGCTCGAGGGAGTCCTGTCGGATCGCGTTCTTGATCAGCGAGCTGAACATCTTGCGCTGCTGGAGACTGATCGATCCGGACTTCGGTGCGATGTGAATCGCGGGGACCGCTTTGCGGAAAAGATCAGGCGGCTGGCCTTGAAATACGAGTGCGCCTTGCTTGTCGGCATCGCCGGCGTCGGCCTTTTTTCTTGCCATATGACCCACGTAAAAAGGGAACCTGGTCGGTTGGTAACTGTATACCAACCGACCAGGTGACTCAAGGCCGCCGTCGCGTCTGTGCAAGAGCACGACATCGTGTGTCGGAAAGGTTGACAGACACCGTCCTCGACCCGGTGGGGAAGGCCGTGCACCCAGGTTCCAAGTACGTCAACGCGCGATGAAACGATCCCAAATCCGGTTACCTTTTGGGCTCAAGCGCTCGTTTTCCGTCCCATATCCGACAACCTTTGGCAGGAATGTGAGTACTTACTATCGAAATAAAGTTACCCACAGGTGCACGGCTATGGGATTTTGACCATTCAGGCGTAGCGGACTGTTGTCGGACCTCGCGCTGAAGAAACGTCCCATTGGCGGTAACCTTTGCCTCTCCCCATAAATGGCGACCTGAAACACCCCGCGGCTGGCCGTTTCCAGCACGTCGATGCCGTTAGATCCACCACAACTGGCTACCTTCAATCGATCCCATAACTGGATACCCGTGACAGAGCTCCGTCCGCCAGGTCGCGTCAGCTGGAGTTCCCGGGGAAAGTGTTCCTGGCTACCTGTCCGCAGATCATTCGAAGCCCACCATAACGCGTTACCTTGAAAATCTCCCATAACACGTGACCCAATCGGGCGATTCAGTGCCTGAAATCGAGTTCAACACGGCCAGAAAGTCCCATAAGACGCGACCTTCGAGGCTTCCCATAGACGGTGACTTCAGGACTTTCCGGGCATTTTTCCCATACCGGGCGACCTTGTTCCCATATCCACACCCTCAAATCCCCATGCGCGGGCACCGAAATCCCATATCCACAACCCCGAGTCCCCATAGCCGGTACCGCAGTCCCCATAGTGCGACACCTTTTCGGCCGCAAACCCACGCCAGGCAAGGATTCCAGCCGCCTAAAGGTTTACTAAAGGTTCTAAAGCGTATTTGGTAAACACTAAAACCCGTGTCCGATAAGAAAGACGTCTCCCAAAACCGGGACCCTTTACAGATGTAAGTGATCACCAACTTCCGTGGCCCCATAGTTGGTGACCTTGCTGGGATCGAACCGCTGAAAGGCTCCCACATTTCGTTACCTTGGCGTGTTTACCTCGTTAACCACTTTCAGTATACGCACTAAGTTATTGATTAATAAGGATGGCACCCAGTTTGGTTGCCAGATATGGGAGAAAAACGGTGAACGAGGTAACCCGCTATGGGAGCGTCTGCGGTCCCGCTTTGCTGATCCGATCGACGCTTGATGCTCAGCCGGTTCTGGAAAGGTAGCCGGTTCCCATATCCGGTTACCCGATCGAGGTACCCGAATATGGGATCGAAATAGACGAGGAGCGATCTGAGGAGGAGAAGAAAAGCGCACCGCGACCTCACTGCGGACCGGTGGCCACCTTGAAGGTGCACTGCAACATCCGGCGCGGTGACCTGACTGACGACCGCGCCGTCGCCGATGCCTATCAATCAATCGGCTTGAGCGGAGCGAGTCGGTTGCGCGGTCGACGCGGTATGACGCGCGCCGCAATCCTGCCGATAAAGCTCGCCGAGCCGTTGCTCGGCCGCTTGCAGATCGGATGGGTAATCGTTGTCCACGGCGTGCTCGTCGTAACCGACCAGCGACAGATCGTGCAGCTCCTGCATCAACTGAGCATGCGTGACCTCGTGCGCGGGCCGCACGAACGGATAGCCATGGCATTCCCTGGGCGTGAGATGCGGGGCGGCGAAGGCGCTCGCACTCGCCGCCCCGATGAGTGGAAGTAACGCGAACCTGAGCAGATGCTTCACGGCTGTCTCCTTTGAATGTGAACGGACGGAACGAACACATCGGCATCCGGTTCGTCGACGAGGGCGAGCCGGATACACAACCTCACGACGCCCGATCCCCATCCCCCAGACACCCATGCGCAATCCAGAATAAGCAGCCGCTCACTTCGCAATCCGCTCAGCAGGATGAAACAACGTTCATCGACGCGCGCGAGCCGAACGTCGACGAAAACCGCCGACGCAGCCCCGTTCGTCAATCGATGTCCCCGCATCCAACTTCGCCTCGCGTTCCCCCGCATTGACAAACTGACAGGTACGCGTCAACCGCCGGTAAGAACATGACTCGCTCTTCATGGTCTTGATGCCGTTGCGCGGTGAGGCCCCCACTATCATGACCGGGCACGCGCGCAACCGTCCTGATCGGACAGTCGCGCGACGATCGATTGTCGTCGGCGGAGTCAGCCATCGGGGAGGTCATCATGTCAGTCAGCGCATTCACGCCGCGATCGCGTGCCGGATATGCAGAAAGCACCGAACGCGCCGCAGGCTTCGCACGCGGTGCGGCGTTGCACGCGCCGGCGCGAGGCGCGCGATGAATCTCCCCGGCTGGGTCGCCGGCCGCTCGGGCGCGTTCGTGCCGGAGGCGCCGCGCACGGGCGCGGCCCCGGCGGCCATCGGCCACGATCGCTGGCAGACCACCACCTTCCGCTGGTTCGCCGCCTACGCCGCGATCTTCTCGGTGTCGTTCATGGTGCTGCTCGGCTTCATCGAGTTCTCGGTCACGCGCGCGATGATCCGCGAGACCGACAGCGGCCTGCGCTGGCAACTGCGCTATTTCGATTCGCGCGGCGACGATGCGCTCGCCGCCGCCATCGACACGCGCCTGCATCGCGAAAATCGTCGCGAGAACTTCTATGGCCTGTTCGCGCCCGACGGCCGCTGGCTCGCCGGCGACATCCACAGCCTGCCCGCCGGACTGACGCTCGATCCCTGGGGCCGTTCGCACGAACACGCGAGCGGCCAGACCGTGCGCCTCGATACCGGCACGGCCGTCCCCGCCCTGCGCGCGATGGGCGAAGTGCGGGCGGACGGCGCACGCATCGTCGTGGCGCGCTCGCTGACCGATGTCCACCACGTCCACGACGAACTGCTCAAGGCGCTGTTCGGCGGCGGCCTGCTGTGCCTGTGCGGCAGCCTCTGCGCGGGCCTGCTGCTGAGCATGCGGCAGATCCGGCGCGTCGCCGAGATCCGGCGCGCGACCGGACGCATCGCGGGCGGCGAACTGGGCGAGCGTCTGCCCGTCGCGGGCCGCGACGAACTCGACATGCTGGCCGACCTCGTCAACCGCATGCTCGACGAAGTCGAACGCCTGATGGCCGAAGTGAAGAGCGCCTGCGACGGCATCGCGCACGACCTGCGCACGCCGCTCACGCGGCTGCGGCTGCGCCTGTCGCACGCGGCCGACTCGATGCAGCGCCGCGGCGAACCGGCCATCGCGAATGTACTCGTCGACGCACGCAACGAGGCCGACACGGTGCTCGAGCGCTTCGCGGCGCTGCTGCGCATTTCGGAGATCGGCGCGATCAAGCGGCGCAGCGGCTTCGCGCAGGTGGCGCTGCCCGCGCTCGTCGACGAACTCTGCGATCTCTACGCGCCGCTCGCCGAGGAGAAAGACGTCGAGCTGCGCATCGCCGTGGCCGAGGTCGCGCCGATCCACGCCGACCGCGCGCTGCTTTTCGAAGCCTTCAGCAATCTGCTCGACAACGCGATCAAGTTCGCGCCGCGCGGCGGCTTCGTCAGCGTGACGCTGCGCGCGAGCGACGCCGGGCCGCGCTTCAGCGTCACCGACAACGGCCCCGGCATCGCTCCCGAAGAACGCGACGCCGTGCTCGGCCGCTACTACCGCAGCGAAGCCGCGCGCCACGTGCCGGGCACCGGACTCGGGCTCGGCATCGTGGCCGCCGTGCTGCGTCTGCATGACTTCCGCCTGTCGATCGGCGATGCCGATCCGCAGACGCTCGCCGCAAGCACGATGAACGCAACGAGCACGATGAACGCGACGAACACCGCGCCGCCGGCCGGCGCAGCCACGCTCGCCGACGCGCCCACGACAGCAGCCATCTCCACGGGCACCACGGTCGCCATCGACTGCTGGCCCTTCCACTCCTGGCCCAAGACGCGTTATCAATGAGAGTTCTGCTGTGCTCCTCCTCCGACGCGGAGCGGGGCTATCTATACAAGGCGCTGAGCGAAAGCCTCAATAGCGTCGAGGTTGCCGACAACCTCTACTACGCCGTCTACCTCGCCTCGCACGAGCCGTTCGACACGGTGATCCTGTGCGCGGCCAGCGTCAACACGCCCGAGGACCTGCACGACGCGCTCGCCTCGTTCACGCGCCTGCCCGACGCGCCTGCCGTCGTCATCGCGCTCACGCGCGGCACGCCCGCCGATTGCGCGCGTCTGCTGCGCGCGGGCGCCGACGCCTGTTTCGTGCAGCCCTGGTCGATCCTCGAAATCCAGGAGCGCATGCTCGCGCTGCGCCGCACCGCGCTTGCGCAGTCCGGTCCGTGCGCGGCGCGGCTCGATCCGCTCACGCGCGATCTGGTCGAGGACGAGCGCCGCATCTCGCTGACCACGCGCGAATATCTGCTCGTGGAATGCCTGCTGCGGCACGCCAACGCGCCGGTCGCGCGCGAACAGCTGATCCGCTATGCGTGGCCGGAAAAAGGCGACGTCGAGCCGTCGAGCGTCAACCTGGTGGTCTCGCGGCTGCGCCGCAAGCTCATCACGCACGGCGCGCGCACGCAGATCGAGACGATCAACCGCTTCGGTTATCAGCTCGATCTGCGCGGCGCGCCCGCGCCGACCCAGGCCGCTCGGCCGTAAGCCCATTGCAAGCCGGTGGCGGCCTGCCCGCCCGCCGCCGCCACTGTTTCGCTGTTTGCAAACTTAAATTTAATTTAATGAAAGCCAACGCGGCACGGCGGCCTCACGACGGTAAACTTGCATTTCGAGAGAGGCTGCGCGAGGGCGCGCGGCGGAGTGCGAGGACATGAGCCAGGTGCGTGTATTGACGGTGGAAGACGATGCCGTCACAGCCAACGAAATCGTCAGTGAACTGACACAGCGCGGTTTTGCCGTCGATTGGGTCGACAACGGCCGCGACGGCATGGCGCGCGCGATGAGCGACGAATACGACGCCATCACGCTCGACCGGATGCTGCCGGGCGTCGACGGCCTGTCGATTCTCACGGCGATGCGCACGGTCGGCATCCAGACGCCGGTGCTGATGCTCAGCGCGCTCGGCGACGTGGACGAACGCGTGCGCGGCCTGCGTGCGGGCGGCGACGACTATCTGACCAAGCCCTTCGATCCCGAGGAACTGACGGCGCGGCTCGAAGTGCTGCTGCGCCGCCGTCAGGCCGCGACGGTCGCGCGCGAAACCGCGCTGCACGTCGGGCCGCTCGAACTCGACCTCATCTCGCGCAAGGTGCGCCGCGACGGCGAAGAAGTCGCGCTGCTGCCCACCGAATACCGCGTGCTCGAATTCATGATGCGCCACGCGGGCAAGACCATCACGCGCACCATGCTGTTCGAGGCCGTGTGGGGCTATCACTTCGATCCGGGCACCAACCTGATCGACGTCCACATGGGCCGTCTGCGCAAGAAAATCGATCCGCCGGGCGTCCCGCCGCTCATCCAGACCGTGCGCGGCTCCGGCTACATTCTCGGATAATCCCGCGTGTCCAGCCGTCCCTCCCCCGCCGCCGCGCCCGCCTTGCCGCGCCGGCGCTGGCACACCACGACGTTCCGCTGGCTGTGCGCCTACACCGCGATGTTCGGCGTGTTTCTCACGCTGCTCGTCGGCTTCATCGCGTGGAGCGCGACCAGTTCGATCGAACGCGACACCGATTCGATCATGAGCTGGCAGCTCATCTACTTCGATTCGATTCCCGACGCGCAACTGCCCGACGCGATCTATCAGCGCCTCGAGCACGAGCGCATGCACGTGAACTACTACGGCCTGTTCACCGCCGACGGCCGCTATGTGGCCGGCGACCTGCTCGAAGTGCCGCCCAACATCACCTACGATCGCGTGGGCTGCACGCTCAGGCACACGCTCAAGCTGCGCGACCGCAAGCAGTCGCCGATCGTGCGCGCGATGGGCGAGATCCGCCCGAACGGCATGCGCCTCGTGGTGGCGCGCGACATGACCAACGTGCTGGAGATCCGCGAATTCGTGGTGCGCACGCTCGCCGTGGGCGCGGTGCTCGCGCTGCTCGGCGCGGCTGCGGGCGGTCTCGTGCTCGGCATGCGCCAGATCCGGCGCGTGCGCGAAATCCGCCGCGTCACGCAATGCATCGCGCGCGGCGATCTCGACCAGCGTCTGCCCGTGGGCGGCGACGACGAACTCGACATGCTCGCGCATCTCGTCAATCACATGCTCGATGAAATCGAGCGGCTGATGAGCGAAGTGAAAGGCGCGTGCGACGGCATCGCGCACGATCTGCGCACGCCGCTCGTGCATCTGCATACGCTGCTCGCGCGCATCGCCGAACGCGAAAGCCTGCGTGCCGACGAAGAAGGCGCCGACATGCTCGAGCGCGCGCGCACCGAAACCGGCCAGCTGCTCGAACGTTTTCGCGCGATGCTGCGCATCTCCGAGATCGGCACGCTGCATCGGCGCGGCGGTTTCGCGACCGTCGATCTGCAGTCGCTCGTGCAGGAACTGGCCGAGCTGTACGAACCGCTCGCGGAAAGCCGCGAGATCGAATGGCGCGTGAGCGCGGAAACGGTGAGCGAAATTCACGGCGACCGCGCACTGCTGTTCGAGGCGTTCAGCAATCTGATCGACAACGCGATCAAGTTCGCGCCGGAAGGCGGCGTCGTCAGCGTGACGCTGCGTGCGACGGCGCTCGGTCCGCAGCTCGAAGTCGCCGACAACGGCCCCGGCATCGCGCCCGCCGAACGCGCGGCCGTGCTGCAACGTTTCTATCGCGGCGACGCCGTGCGTCACATCGCAGGCTCCGGCCTTGGCCTGAGCGTGGTGGCCGCCGTGATGCGCGTGCACGATTTCACGCTGCGCATCGACGACGCGCCCGAGTTCGCCAGGTCCCACGATGCCATCGATGCAATCGATGCCATCGATGCAGCTGATGCGTCCGATGCCGGCGCGCAAGCGCACGAAGGCGAGCACGACACCAAACATCAAGGCGCACCTCGCCGCCCAGGCGGTCCCGGCGTGCGCATGAGCGTCGAATGCTGGCCGCGCGCGCTCACCTGACCGTCGTCACCCCTCAAGAAGAACCCATGCGCATTCTCCTCATTTCGCCGAGCCACGCCGAAGCCGCGTGGCTGCAAAAGGCCCTGCAGGAAAGCGCGCACAGTCTGCAACGCGCCGAAGAACTGCGCGACGGTCTCTACGTCGCGGGCGAAGAACCGTTCGACGTGGTGATCGCCGTCGCGCTCGAACGCGCGCTGCTGCCCGAATTGCACGCGCTCCTGCCCTCGCTCGCGAAGGTCACCAACGGCGCGACGATCATCGCCGTGCTCGGCATCGAGGCGAGCGCGCACGACCGCTCGCAACTGCTGCGCGCGGGCGCCGATGCGTGCTTCCGCTATCCGTTCTCGTTCATCGAAATGCACGAGCGCATGCTCGCGCTGCTGCGCATCGGGCCTGCGCTCGCCGTTTCGCCGGCGGCCGACAACGCGGCGGCCACGCCGCTGCTCGACGCCAGCACGCGCGAGATCGTCGAAGGCGCGCGCCGCGCCGAACTCACGCGGCGCGAATATCTGCTGATCGAATGCCTGCTGCGCCAGGCCAACATGCCGGTGCCGCGCGATCAGATGATCCGCTATGCGTGGCCCGAGAAAGACGATATCGATCCGTCGACCGTGAATCTCGTCGTCTCGCGCTTGCGCCGCAAGCTCGAACGCGAAGCGATCGAAATGCGCATCGAAACCATCAGCCGTTACGGCTATCAGCTCACGCTGCCTGGCGCGAACGGCGCGCGCGCCTGATCGTCCATCCGTCTTCGCGCCGCGCAAGCGCAAGGTAACCATCTGTGGGAACTGAGGTCACGTGCGCGCGATGCGCCGTGCACCTGTGCACCCCAAAAAGAAACGGCACGCGAACCTCGCGTGCCGTTTGTCTGCGTGCCGATGTGCGCGAAAACACCGCGCAGCAAGGGCTCAATGCGCGTAGAGCGTCGAATTGAGGTACGCGAGCTGACCGTCCTGCTCGGCTTGCACGAGTTCGTGATACACCTCGGCGCGGGTCTTTTGATGCACCGGTTCACCATACGGCGCTACCCAGCCGCCGGCTTGCGCGACGGGCGCGGTGCTCGTCGCGGCGACTTGCGTGGCGGCCGCCGTTTGCGTTTGCATTTGCGTCTGCGAAGCGGCGGGATTGGTGGTTTGCGCGAAGGCGGACGTGGTGACGAAGGCACCGGCGAGCGCAGCAACGATCATGAGCGATTTCATGGGACTATCCTCCAGAGAACATATTCGATTGGCCGGTAAGCGAATGCGATAAATCGCATCCCGGTAGAGAGAGAATAGTTAGGTCAGCCTATCGAACCCGATGCAGCAATATGAAGAAACGTTCATCGGGGAGCGAGGAATCGTTGAGAAAGCGCGATGCTTAAGTCCTGTGGCTGATTTGAATCGCAAAACTCAATCGTTCTGAATCGGCGCGCGGCTTCGTAGAATCGATCGGACCTTTCAATCCGATGCGGTTGTTGATAACAGCCAATACGAAAAGCGAGCCCGATCCCATGAGCACACGCCGCGATTTCCTCAAACTTTCGCTCGGCGCCGCCGCGACGGCGCTGCCGGTGCTGGGCACGCTCGCTCCGTCGCGCGCGTTCGCGGCGAACGGGGCGCGCACCTTGCGCATCGGTAACCAGAAGGGCGCGCTGAGCATCCTGAAGGGCCGCGGCACGCTCGAAACGCGGCTCGCGCCGCTCGGCGTATCGGTCACGTGGACCGAGTTCAACGCGGGCCCGGTGCAGCTCGAAGCGCTCAACGTCGGCTCGATCGATTTCGGCGACGTCGGCGACGCGCCGCCGATCTTCGCGCAGGCCGCCGGCGCGCCGCTCGCCTACGTGGCCGCGACGCTGCCGCGCTCGCAATCGGAAGCCGTGCTGGTGCCGCACGATTCGACGCTGCGCACGGTCGCCGATCTCAAGGGCAAGCGCGTGGCGTTCAACAAGGGCAGCAACGTGCACTATTTTCTCGTGCAGCTGCTGCGCCACCACGGCCTCGATTACCGCGACGTGCGCCCGGTGTTTCTCGCGCCCGCCGACGCGCGCGCGGCCTTCGAGAACGGCTCGATCGACGCCTGGGTGATCTGGGACCCGTTCTATGCGGCGGCGCAGGCGACGCTCGGCGCACGTGTGCTCGCCGACGCGAGCGGCGTGGTCGGCAATCGCGGCTACTATTTTTCGTCGCTCGATTATGCGAAGCGCAATCCCGACGTGATTCGCACGCTGATCGACGAAATCGCCAAGGCCGACGACTGGGGCAAGCAGCATCGCAGCGAGTACGCGGGGGAATTGGCGAAGCTCTGGGGCCTGCCCGCGCCGATCGTCGAGCAGGCCGTGGCGCGCACGCAGTTCGGCACGGTGCCGATCACGAAGGCGATACTCGGCGAGCAGCAGAAGATCGCCGATACCTTTCTCGAACTCGGCCTCGTGCCCAGGCGCATCGACGTGTACGAAGCGGCGGCGCCCGGCGTGGCGTGACGACGCGCGTCGCTTGCCGTGCGCATCAATGAAAAAAGCGCCGCAAATCGCGGCGCTTTTTCTTTGGCGCGGAAGTACAGCAACGCGTACGACTACCCGCGCGACTACCCGCGCGACTTCTCGAGCGTGATCGTCTCGAACAGCTCGTAGTTCGGCGTGGGCGTCTGGTCGGCGCCCGGCGCGTGATAGTAGTTCATCGTGATGGTGGTCTTGCCGCCATGCGCGCCCGGATCGACGTCGAACACCGCGATCCCATAACCGGTACCCGTATCGCGCTGCGCGGACCAGATGGCGTCCTCGACCGCGTCGGCGGCGGGGCGCACGAAGGTGCCCGCCGTCGCGCCCGCCACCGGACGATTGGGCTTCGTGAAGATCTGCGCCTGCGGCAGACCGTTGCCCGCATCCACGCCGTAGACGTCGAGCGGCGCGCTGGTGCCGCCGCCGCCGAGAATCAGGTGGATCGTGCCGTGACGCGTGTCGAAGGTGTTGGCCGCCGATTGCGCGTGCGTGACCGGCTTCGGCTGCAGCGTGTCGACGGGCGCGCCCGTCTTCGCATCGGTGCCCGCATGATGATTGCAGCCGCGCACGGGATAGCTGCGCTCGTAGTCGTGATCGTGGCCGCACACCACGAGATCGACGCCGTAACGGTCGAACAGCGGCAGCCAGGCCTCGCGGATGCCCTTGTCCGAACCGTTGCCCGTCTTCGACGAACTGAGCGCGTCCTGATGCATCTGCACCACGATCCAGTCGATGTCGTCGTCGTGCGCGGCTTCGCTCAGCGTGCGTTCGAGCCAGCGCGTCTGCTCGCCGTTGCTGTAGCCGCGCACGTAGAACGACGTGCCGGGCGCGACAGGCGCGTTGCCCGTGCTCGCGGCGGGCACGAGCGGCGCGGGGCCGGCGACGAAGGCGGCGGCGTCCTGATAGACGACGTCGTCGGCGTCGAGCGAAATGAACAGCACGTTGCTCACGCGAAAGCGATACCAGCGGCCCGCGAAGCGCGAGCCGTTGTCGGGCAGCGTGTAGCGCGTGAGGTACGAGTCGAGCCCTTGCGCGCCGTTGTAGAACTCGATTTCGTGGTTGCCGGGGCAGGGCATCCACGGGCGGTTCGAGGCCGACGTCTGCGCGTTGTTGCCGAAGTCGCGCCACACCTCGGTCTGATGCGCGGGGTTCAGGTTCGCGTAGCAGAGATCGCCGTTGAGCAGGTGAAAGAGCGGCTGGAAGCGCTCGACGGCTTCGACGGCGAAGCGGCTTTGCGGCGACGACAGCACCCAGCCCGTGTTGGGCGTGGCGAGGTCGCCGTAGCTCGTGAAGCGGAACGGCTTGCGGCCTGTAATCGCGCCCGCCATGAACGACATCGACATGCGTCCTGCGCGACGGCTCGCTCGCCGCGCACCGCGATCCGGCGAACGGCGAGCATGAAACTGGTCCATCAACTGCCGTTGGCACTGG
>NZ_JAAGPN010000189.1:0-15932 GCF_017104805.1 Paraburkholderia sp. Ac-20347
CGACTGGATCGAGGGCTATTACAATCGAGAGCGCCTGCACACCTCGATAGGGTTTCTGACTCCCGTCGACTTCGAGGCCGCGTTGGTCGCTGCATGATCTGCTGTACGTGGAAATGAGGCAGGGTCAGCGGAACTCTGCGAAGAGCCATCGCTAAGATCAGGCAGTCCTTCGCCTATTGTTAGCGGTCCTGCGCCGCTGAGCACGGTAGGGGAGAATCACTTTCCCGGCGCTATTCACAGTCGATCATTCTCATCGCTTGATGCTTGCCGATCTCTGCTGCCTGCTCGAACGTCCCGCGAAACATCAGTAGCCCGCTAGAGAGCGGGACAGAGCCAGCCCACACGGCATCGTCCCTGGCAATCGCCCATCGGGGCCCGAAACAAAGGTTGCCGGCCTCAAATGGCGTGAAGTCGATGATATAACCCTTATAGCGGATGACGTGGTCGTTCATGACTTTCCCTCCCGACACGCAATCTAACACGATGAAACGGAAGAAAAATTTTAGAAATTGTCAAGAGAGAGGTAGCTGATCGGCCCCGAGACGCGCCAACAATAAATAAAGCCGTGCGGGCTTCCCGCCGATTCCTCGCGGATCAGTGTGCGTGCCACGAGGTTCGCGCCCAACAAACCTGCCCCGGTTTATAGCGATATGACGCTGCTCGTCGCGATATCAGGTTTATGTTTTCATGAACTCCAGCATATGAAAGACACAGCCAGCTAGCTAGATTGGTGTCGCGTTTCACTTCATCTCAATTCATAAGCGAGAAGCAAAGGCGCACGATTCACGCTCGTTTCCGCACGTCAGTCGCCGGAGAGTCTCGACGTGCGCCCACGCACGCTCGGAACAAGCGACTGAAAAAACGACTAGCATGGCTGACCGGCTACGCCAGAGCTCCTTATCGAACTATCGTCGCGCCGACCAACTGGCTTCGCTTGCGCATCGAGGGGAGTACACCATACGCTCCAAGCAACCCGTGCATGATGATCTGGGGGATCTGCGATTGGCGTAGTTGACCGGTGCCGCGCTGACGTTCGGCGTTCGCCTTTCGTTAATCGCCTCTCTCACAGGTCCCGACCTGCCGCTGACTCGGTATCGGACTGCATCAGCCAGTCGACTCTAAATTCGTTATAACGTCGTAGACCGTGTCTGAACGGTACTCCCCGGAGGCAAAATGGAACCTGACAGAATTATGTTTATCCGTCACGCGGAGAAGCCCGCCGCCGATGAGGGGATGGGAATCGAAGCAGACGGCAAACAGGATGCGGAGAGCCTTTGCGTTCGCGGTTGGCAGCGTGCCGGCGCTCTGGCGCGATTCTTTTGCCCAATCGAGAAAACGCATGCGGCGCACCTCGAACCTGACACTGTATTCGCTGCGGGAGCAGGTCCTTCGAGCAAGAGCAAGCGCTCAATGCAGACTGTGACGCCACTTGTTTCGCTGCTACGTGAGACATCGCGTGTCAACTACGTCACGACTTATCTGAAAGATGATGGCCGAGCGCTAATGACTGACGTACTCACTCGCGCGGGCGTCGTGCTCATTGCGTGGGAGCACAAAGTGCTGCCGTCGCTCATCGGGCACATACCTCGCGCGCCCATCGCCCCTGAAACGTGGCCCGATGACCGGTTCGACATGGTATGGATATTCGATCGCGCAGGGGGCACCTGGTCATTTTCGCAGCTTCCGCAATTGCTGCTTGCGGGCGACTCCACTGCGCCGATTCGCTAGGCTTTGTGTTTTACTCTGGGTCCTGCCCGCACACTGCCTTATCCACCGTATCCAGCAGCACTACGCGAAACGGGCTTCGCTCATCGGCGGGAATGCGCCCAGGTCCGAGGCATGCACAGGTAGCCCAACCGTTTTGATACCTGCACGTAGCGCTTTGAGTACGCCTGACTCTCCGACTATTAATATCGGATGAAACCAACTCATTCCGTAGCTTCAGATCGCCCAAAACTACCTGATGGGGACGATGTATGGCCTTCCCCCGCTTTCCCGGACAGGTAAATTAGCCCGTCATGCGTTGCTCGAACTGAACCGGGCTAAGGAGATTCAGTGTTGAATGTCGGCAATGCAGATTGTAGAAGCGCTCGATGTGATCGAACACGTCGGCCCGCGCCGCGTCCCTTGTGCGATAGATGCTTCGGTTCACACGCCCTCTCTTCAGGGTGCTGAAGAAGCTTTCCATCGCGGTATCGTCCCAACAATCACCACGACGACTCATGCTGCAGGTAATGCCTTGCTGCCTGAGTAGCGACTGGAAGTCCTCGCTTGTGTATTGGCTGCCCTAATCGCTGTGATGTATCAATTCGGCTGGTCGCCCTCGACGCCATAGCGCCATCAGCAATGCACGGCCGCCATCTTTGTATGCATCGTATTGCTCATCGACCAGCCGACGATGCGGCGCGAGTACACGTCCATCACGGCGGCAACGAGCAGCCAGCCTTCAGCCGTCCAGATATAGGTAAAATCGGCAACCCATTTCTGGTTCGGCGAGTCGGCTTCAAACTGGCGTTGCAGGTCATTCGAAGCAATGACGCGAGCTGCCGCAGCCCGTGAATTGCCCGGCATGCACCGTCGTCGCTGTCGAGCCTGCAATCCGGCCTGTTGCATCAGCTAGGCGACACGATTCACGCCACAGCTCCCCCCCGCTGCGCGCAGGTCGTGCCAGATGCGTGGGCTGCCGTAGGTCTTGTCGCTCAGCTCGAAGCTTGCCCGGACCAGCCGCGTGAGGCGGACATTCTCCTGCGAGCGCTTGCCCGGTGCCCGACCGAGCCATTCGTAGAAGCCGCTATGCGAGGCCCCGAGCGACCGGCACATGGCACGAGTCGGCCAGACACCGCGTTGCCGTGCTATCCAGGCGTACTTCACTCCGGGTCCTTCGCGAAGTAGTCGAGCGCTTTTTTTTAGAATGTCACGCTCCATCGTGACCCGCCTCAACTCACGCTGCAAGCGCTGCACTTCTGAAAGTGCTTCGGCTCGCAGCGGCTTACGGGCGCCCATCTGCAGCACCCCGTCTCGCACCAGCCTGACCCAACGGCGCAGCAGATTCTCGTAAATGCCAAGGTCGCGCGCTATCTGGGTTACGACAGCACCCGGCTCATTGCATAGCCGGACCGTCTCGCGTTTGAATTCGTCGGTGAAGTGGCTTCTTGTTCTGCTCATTCCATCCTCTCCGGATTACGTCAGCTTAGCTGATGTGTCCGGGAGAACGCGGGAAGGCCACCCCCAGCACACCGGTGCTTAAGGGAACGCTCACGACCTATTGCACACGGCCCAGGCACGGACGACGAAATGGAACCATGCACGTCCAATTCGCCGCGGGAATGCTGCGTCCGGAAACAAATAGGAACATGAAGCGCTTATCGCGACTGCTGAAGCTTGGCGAAACGTCGCTGCCTGCAGCCACAAATCTCCCCCCAACGACGATAGTAGAACACTCACAAAATGACGGAATCGGCAACTCCACGTCCACCTACCAAAGGTGCGGAACAGTCAAGGCGACCAAGTCAAGCGTCATTCTGCGAGAAATCACCCCACTCGCTTGATTCGCATCGCATAAGCGCTGGATTATATGCAGAGTGTTCAATTCCGGCTGCGTCGAGCAGTCCTCGACAGTTGCCAATCGCCACCACAAATTTGCTATGGAAACTTTTGTCCTGGAGCCATGAAATCAACCGCTTATCGCCCAATGGTTCTCCCCCCCTTCTGCCGCCAACGACAAAGAGTATATGAAACGCACCGGATGAACTGCAGGTATCAATACTCTCTGTCCAGATAAATACCCCCGAGGCGCTGCCAACACGCCCACCTGACAACGATAGAAAATCAATATCCTTCTGCATCTCCGTACGCCGCTTGAACATTGATGGGACGAGTTGGCTAGACGATTGATATATCTCCAATATTCTTGCCACGTCAGGAAGCGCAAATCCCCCAAATAGAAGCAACCCAATACGCATTGATTTTTCCATACAATAACGATGTCAGTGAGACAATTTCACAAATATACAGATTTCATGGAAAATAATTTTCCATTCAAATTAATTTGACGAAATTAATCAATATTTTGGCGTTAAATAGCATATTGCAAAATATGCCAATAATTCTGATCACAAAAATTTTAAAATCAATTCGATCGAAATCTTATTTACCGAATGTCGCGATATCAAGAGGTTATAGACGGATAACCACAGTTGTGCCGGGGCAGGCGGCTTCTGCTCTGACGGGTCCCGCGGCCTGTCGTCGGAGTGGCGCCTTAAATTGGCGTCTTTTCTAGAAGATTGTCTCGTGTCAGAGGCCTTTAAAGGCCCTCGACGCCCATCAAATTCCGGAGGGGCCGCAGCTCCCACACCAAGACAGTCCGGTTCCTTCCACACACTCAGAGCAAACTTCCCGCGGAATCTATGCGTATGCAGAATGCAATATACGTGTCTCGACCGCCTCCCGCTTCACTTCGCCGCTGAGCTAAGCCACAAACCACGACCTGATCGGTTTCGCACCGGCTTCGGAGTTCCGAGGGGCAGCGTGTGCCAAGTTATGTCTCGCTCCATCTCTTCCCCAATAAAGGGAGTATTCCCGTCGTACTCCTAAGCTGCTTGATACTGTTGAAAATCTACATACTGAGGGGTAAATCCGGCTGGCACCAGATTCAAACACTCGTTTATCCAACTCGAATTTATCATTATCATGAAAATGATTCACTCATGTCCGGTTGAGGATATTTCCCGCAAAAATGCCTTTTGGGTGCCGGTAGTGCGCTTCAGGCTCCGCGCCGAAGTTCGATAGAGCGCAGACGAAGCTGGACTTGAGGGCAATCACCTGCTAGCTTTTAGACGATTGCGGTCGCGACACGCCGCAATTACCAGCGCAGGTGTGCGCTGGATGCTGCTTGAGACCGCCGACTCTCGACCGACTCGGCGGTTTTTTTGCGCGTTGCCGAACGTGTATCGAATTCCATCGCGAATCTGGCAAACGAAATCCGCCCAATACTTTCCACATGGCTGCGGAAGTGACGTGTGGTTCCATCGGCAGCTCTGGCCGCTCGGTGCGGTTTCCGCGCCCGACCAGAGGCGATAGCTTTTTCAGGATTTTCCCTCCATGCGTTCCGAAAGTAGTAAGGGAAAGTAAACGACAAAAAACAACAAAGCTCGTCCCGACGTATACCTCGCAATTCTATTCAGCTAAGGTGACACATGGGTGGTCGCTCCCTCGGCGGTCATCCGGCCCTTTCGCGGATCTCGCAAACGTCCGCGGGGACTCGGCTGCCGTTCCCGTTCAAGGGTTCGGCGGCCTTTTTATCGTCCGGCTGCCGTAGGCGATATACGTCTGCTTTAGTGGTCCCGCGCGGTCTGCCACACGGGAGCAACAAGGTCGCGGTGCACCTTCATGAGGCAGCCGAGCATTCGATATCGCGCTGGTCGCCCCCAAGAGCCCAAAAATCGCCCCACACGCAGGGCGGACGAGATGGATCGCCATGGCGCAAGTTCCGGCGATCTCACGTGCGGCCCATGGAGGTCCGCCGACGACCCAACAGCTACGCTACCGTTGCGAATTGCGATGCGCGCGGCTCAGTGCTCGCAGCGAGATCGGCACGACAGTTGCGATCCAAGGACTTCTTCAACAATGTCTGCCCCCCCAAAAAAAAGCTTCAACGTTCCGATGCGCGCCTATTGGATCAGGCAAGCCGGACTCGAAACCCTCGACGCGCCTCCCGGCAATGACCGCCGGGAGGCGACCGAACCGCTCGCCACCTCGTCCAACTCTCCGTCCGTGATACATGGCTTCTTTCCCGTTGTAAACCACCTGCGGAAAACAAACAGCCGCCTTCCCCGCGTCATACGCGTCTACGGTCACATACGACATAATCAACGTCTTGTTAGCTTAAGGACTCGACATTCAAGAGTAGACAGCAGCCAGATACGGCTATGCTCGCTTCGCAGATTTTGGCCGTAGGCCGGCGGCGAGCACTTGATCGTTGACGCGCCCGAAAAAAACTCTCGCGCGAGAAGATATCGAATTGTCTGCCTCCACGTTCGCCGGCGAAGCAGACCATGCCATGCCTGCCTTCGGAAGGCTCGCGGACCAGGTGATTGAACGTGCGAGCGAGCGACCCAACGCTGAGGTCTGCTTAATCGCAGACGCCTTCCGCATCGTCCGACGCCGCTCCAGTCACAAACTCCAGACCGTACTTGCCTTTATATATGTGTACTCGAGGCTGTCACGCCCTCTGGCTGCCCGAGCGAGAGAATAATGCTGACACGATGCCAACACGACAGTGAGAACGCGACCTAGTCAGTATCGACCCTGCGCGACGCAGCGCCAGCCG
Source organism: Paraburkholderia sp. Ac-20347 (assembly GCF_017104805.1). Classification (NCBI taxonomy): domain Bacteria; kingdom Pseudomonadati; phylum Pseudomonadota; class Betaproteobacteria; order Burkholderiales; family Burkholderiaceae; genus Paraburkholderia; species Paraburkholderia sp. Ac-20347. Next base: position 6,329 of record NZ_JAAGPN010000189.1, read on the forward strand.
CCGAGCCAGCGCCACGGCTCTCGCTTCCCGCAGACGACCAAGCAGACGACATAATCCGAGAAGGCACCAGTAGCTGCTGGAACTCTGAGCGCAATCGAGACTGAGATCACTAAACCTGTTAGCCGCTCCCGGCTATCCAGCGCGTCGGCCTGCTAGCAACAGGCAACACAAATTGCGCTGGCCTGGGAACTAGTTCTCCTCCCCAGTGCGGTAGCGGCCGTCGTTGAGATCTTTCGCTCGCTCGCGAATAGCCTGCTTCGCGTCGTCAATTGAATTAAAGTGGGCGCCCCAAAAGTAATTGTCGATGTGAGCCGCGATTACCGGTCGACCATCGGTCAACCAGCAGATCGAAACATTGGAAATTGCGAATCCTGACGGAAGTGCAGGGCCGATTTCTGCACTCATTTGGTAGTCGCCTATAGCGTATGCAAACAAGCTATTCATCTGTCGCCTCGCATTAACGAATAGAAAGAAATCCTGGTCTGATCCCTCAAATTGACATCGACGCCACGAACAATGAGGAGCGCAGCATTCGTAGGACCTAGAGTAGTGACGCGCAGGCCCTGACGCCACCTCGACGAACGATAGATCGGTGGCAGGGCTAACAGCAATCCCTTAGTGCCCCCCAATACTCATCAGCAACGTGAGGAGAAACGAAGGGTTATGTCCTGGCGACCGCCGCCCTCCCAACACATTCTTGGCAACGCGGGGTGAAACTGGGTGTGCGGTAATTGCACCATGAGAAGCCTCAAATGAACAGCACGGAATGGGTAAGTGTGCGCCCTTTGAACTGACTGATACCACTTGAAGCACTCCGGTCGGGCGATAGACTTCATAAGATTTCCGTCGGGGGGGGTCCCATGACCACACCGCCTACCTGTACTTCCCGATGGCTCGTGGCAAATTGAATTCGGCCATTGGGAAGCGAAACAGGGGCCTATCGGAAGCGTTGCACACGTCGAACCGGTTCTTGACCACGTTGTCAGAAGCGGTCAACGGGTTCAGCCGGTTCACTCCATCGGCCTAATCGAGCGAGGGTCATTTCTCCCGAAAAGGAACCGAACGTTTCTTCGCTGGGTGCCCGCGCTCGCCGTCCTCTCTTTTTGCGGTCGGCGGCTGGACGATCGTTCGATTCGATATGCCCCTGCAGCCGCGTTCAATCGCGACCCTGCTACCGCCCGCATCAGGAGAGTGTCTAATGGTCCTGCCTGCGTCCTTCTGGCTTTACGCTCTGTACGTGGCTCGCAAATTTCGGCGGCTAGACGGATCGAATCGACTCAACAACAAGCAATAATTTCGAAGGCCGAGATCATCAAAGCTGATGAAATAAGCCTGCGCTCAGGCCCGCAGCGCCGCGTCCATGTTGTGGTGCTACGCCTTCATGACCGAAACGATTGCGAGGTTCAGCTCATCGGCCGAAAACGGCTTGCGAAGGTAACCAAAACAAAACGGCAGTTCGTCCCGCCCGGGCGGCAGATCACCGGACATCAGAATGACGCGGAGCGCGGGATCTGCCTCCACCGCACGCGCTGCCAGCTCTGTCCCTGACTGCCCGGCCAGTCTTACATCGGTGATAAGGACCGCCGCTCGCGACTGCCCCAAGGCGTCCAGCGCGGTCTCGCAGTCTGCCGCCTTTGTCACCGCGTAGCCCGCCTCTGTGAGCAGTTCGCTCACCGCGTCGCATGACGCCGCGTCGTCGTCGACTACGACAATCGCCACCTGCCTGACCAAGGTTGGAGCGCCCACCGATGCGGTGATGTCGCGCCTCACGGGCGACGATGCGGGCCGGTCCAGCACGGTGCGGACCTTGTTTGCCAGTTGCGTGCGGCTGTACGGCTTGCCAAGCAGATGCACGCCAGGGTCGAGCCGCCCCGCGTGCACGATGGCGTTCTGGGTGTAGCCGGAAGTGAAGAGCACCTTGAGATCTGGCGTATTCTTCAGTGCCATCCGGGCCATCTCGGTACTGCGCAAGGGCCCCGGCATGACCACATCCGAAAAGAGCAGATCGACACGCGCTCCGCTGTTCAGGATCACGATAGCGCCCTGGGGATCGGCCGCCTTCAGGACCGTGTAGCCAAGCTCAGAAAGCATCTCGACTGCCGTGGAACGTACATGTGGGTCGTCTTCCACCACCAGTATCGTCTCCGTCCCGCCCCCCTGCATCGCAGGTTGACGGTCCGGGACCTCGGCGACCTCGTCCAGAGTCCGAGGCAGGTACACCTTCACCGTTGTCCCGTGGCCCTCTTCAGTGTAGATTCGTAGGTGGCCGTGGCTTTGGCTTACGAATCCATAGGCCATGCTCAATCCAAGGCCCGTGCCTTCGCCCTCAGGCTTCGTGGTGAAATATGGCTCGAGCGCGCGCTCCAACACCTGGGGCGTCATGCCAGTTCCAGTGTCGCTGATCGCGAGCAGTACGTACTGTCCGGGCGGCACGTCTGCGGGCAGTGCACCATACTGGTCGTCCAGCATGGCGTTGGACAGTTCAAGCGTGAGTTTGCCCCCACCCGGCATCGCGTCGCGCGCATTGATCGCGAGATTCAGCACGACATTTTCCAGCCGGTTGGGATCGACCAGTGTATTCCACAGACCACCGACAACCACTGTCTCGACGCTTATCGTTTCGCCGAGCGCGCGCCGGAGCATATCGTCCATGCTGCGGAGCATTACCCCCAGATTGGTGGCCACCGGTTCGAGGGGCTGCCGGCGGCCGAAAGCAAGTAGCTGGGATGCCAGGTTTGCACCCTGATCGGCAGCATCGAGCGCCTTGGCCACGCGCTCGCGGGACCAGACGTCGCGTGAATGCCGACGCTCGAGCAGTTCCAGATTGCCCCGCAACACCTGGAGAACATTGTTGAAATCGTGCGCTACGCCTCCTGTAAGTTTACCGATGGCTTCCATTTTTTGGGCCTGGAGGAGCGCCGCACGTGCCTTTTCGAGTTGCTCCTGAGCGGTTTTTCGGTCCGTCACGTCACGGGTAATCTTCGCGAAACCAACCAGTTTGCCGCTCTCATCCCGGATGGCGTCAATGACCACATTTGCCCAAAAGCGGCTACCGTCCTTACGGACGCGCCAGCCTTCAGTCTCGTAGCGTCCCATGGCTGTCGCAATCTGCAGGCCTTTTTCCGGCAGGCCCCGAGCTGCGTCCTCCGGAACGTAGAAGCGGCGGAAATGTGTGCCGAGCACCTCGCTGGCTTCGTAGCCCTTGATGCGCGAGGCGCCCAGATTCCAGTTGGTGACGAGACCTTCCGGAGAGAGCATGAATAGTGAATAGTCGGTGACGCCTTGGACAAGCAGCCGGAATCGACGCTCGCTCTCGAGCACCGCCTCGTGGGCCACCCGTTTGTCAGTGCCGTCCCGAATAACGACGCCAAAGCCGCCGGACTCATCGTCATTCGAATCGAGCGGGACGATCAGGATGTTCGCCCAGAATCGGGATCCGTCCTTGCGCACACTCCACCGCTCGGTTTCGAAGCGCCCCTGCTGCCGAACCGCAGCGAGTGCGCTGTGAACGATGTCTTCCGCGCGTTCCCCAGCGGCGGCACAAAAACGGGACGCGGATTGCCCCACGACCTCCGCTGAGTCATAACCAAATATCTTCGCGGCGCCCGCATTCCAGCTAGCGACCTTCCCAGCGGGCGTCAGTCTGAAAATCGCATATTCTTCAAGGCTGTCGACCAGCCCCGCTTGCCAGGCATCGTTTCCCATAACCCGTAACCTTCAGTCCTCTTTTCGCAAACTTAGCCATCAGGCCGCTTGCCGTACCCGCCTCGACCCGTTGGCAAAGCGCGTTGGGCAGGTTAGTGTAGCGCGGAGGAAAATCCGCCTTTTCCTTCCGCGCAATCGGGCTATCAGGAACGCGAAAAAATCGACATCCTCTCTCACTGCGGGAGCGCTGTGCCCGTCGACGGAGTCGGCGTACCGTTGCGGCTTGTCGGCTACGGCTACGCGTAGGAGAGAAAGATAGCAACCCAACTTGACGAGCACCGCGCGCGGGGCGACGGATCTGAAAGGTCCGCGATGAAAAAACGGGGGTGTATGAAATGCCGGGGCCGCGCCTGTGGACGCCTGTGCGCGCCGTCGAGCGTTAGCAACTTACGTGCCCGGGCAACGCATAACTCTGCGCTCCACAGTGCCCGACCGGCGCTGCGTCGCTGCCTTGTCGATTTCGTGCCGCACTTCCGGGACACACGTAAATCAACGTATCTTCGCCCAGCGTAACCTGTCACCGGCATGCGCAGATTGAAAACATCGACTTGAGGATCAGCCGGATGGCATGACATCGAGAGCGGCACGTCATTTCATTTACAAATCCCCTAAAAAAATTTGCGGCTATTCGATCCCAAGCGTAAAAGCGCGTTAAGTCCGTTCCAATCCGAGCTGGCGACGCCCGTTTTGCAACCCGCATCCCGCGATCTTTGCGCTATTGCTTATTAACCTAAGTTCGCCGGCTTTTTACCGATTCTCCGGCATCTCCGTCCTCAGTGAAGTTTGCTATTCCCGCGGCGGTGTGCGGTCGCCAACAAGGGATTGCTTGGGTCGTCGTCATTTCCTGCTGGGGCGCGATCCTTAACGATGACCCGCACCTCGCGATCGAATGCGCCAAGCAATTGTCGACGACCTTTTTCGACAAACCGGTGCGCCTCCTCTCCGCCGGCGGAAGCTGCGGCCTGCGCGATAGCCTTCGCAGCGAGGCCGAGCATCGCCACAGCCTCGCTCCATGTGAGTCCAAGTTCAATCATCTGCTGCGCAAGTCTGCCGGCGAGTGCACCGGCGTTGAACTCTTGTTCATCATCCATCTTCAATATCCTCCCTACAGAAAACGCTAGCCGATAAGAACGGTCGCTACCTGAATTATTCACCGTCACCGTTCGGCGCCCGCATTCATAACATAACCACGCCACCCGCGGTAGGCTATCCAACTTCCCCTTCGAACGGAATTTACGCCACGACGCGATGCAGCCGCCATCTGGTCGAGACGGAGATCGAGAGTGGCTGACGAAGATCGCGCCGACCATCAGCATTTTGATGCCAGAGGTGTCGGTTATCGAGCCCACCGAACGGTCGTGGCTCTCGCGGCCGGATCCTGGGATCGTCATCGGCGCTGCCGACAACGATCCCAGCGGTATCGGCACATACTCTCAGACCGGGGCACAATTTGGCTTTACGGGGCTTTGGACGCTGTTGCTGTCCTACCCCTCATGGTCTTGATCCAGTTGACTAGCGCACGGATCGGTCGGGTGACCGGTAAGGGAATCGCCTCGAACATGCGCGCGTTCGGACCAAAATGGCTCGTTCGCCTTCTGGTACTGCTGCTAGCCGTGGCAAACACCATCAACAATGCCGCCGATCTCGCGGCAATGGGAACCACGATTCACATTCTCGTGCTAGGCCAGAGCAACTCTACGTCGTTGCCATATGTGCTTGTTCCGGTATTCTCCTCATCTCGATACCGTACGAAAATTACGCGCGCTTTCTGAAGCGGCTAACGCTTTTGTTGCTTGCTTATGTTGCGGTGGCCTTCGTCGTCCCGGTCGACTGGACAACGGCCGCTGTCTCGCTGGTGCGGCAGCGCGCGCATCTGTCTAGTCAATATCTGTTCTTCTGGCAGGCATCACAGGAAGTCGAGGAAAAGCCCTCGAAACCAGAAGGCCAATCGTTGCGCTGGATCTCCTCGTTTCGCGCGTACCGGCAGATCGAACGTATAACCGCAGACACACGGATCGGTATGGTCGTTTCCAACGGGGTGGGATTTTTCATCATGCTAACGGCGGCGGCAACACTACACGCCCACTGAGTGAAAATTCGGACATCGGCCGACGCATCCACGGCGCTTGAGCCGGTGGCGGCCCATTTTACTGCGTATGTTTTCGCGGCTGACATTATTGGAACGGAGCTGCTAGCGTTGCCTGTCCTCGCAGAGAGGCGACATATGGTGCTGCTGGCGCACTCCGGTGCCGTAGCAGCCTTTCGTTGCATCTGACTCTGGCACGTGAGTTCTATGCCGTCGTTGCGATTGCCATTCTCTCGGTGGCATCGCTATCAGCTTCTTCCGCCGCCTTGATCCGGCCAAAGTGTTCTACCGGAGTGCAGTCGTCAACGGGCTGGCCGCTGTGCCTGTCATGGCTGTCGTCATGCTGATCGGCACCAGCACTAGCGTGATGGGAAAGTTCGCAATCGCTGGACTGTGGAAAGCTGGCGGATGGGTCACAACGGCGTTCATCGCGGCAGCGGCCGTGCGAATGTTTGTTTCCCGCTAGCCATAATACCCCTTCGCGCACCACTCCAGTGTTCCTTCACACGCCGCAGCGCTGCGCCTCGAGTGTTGAGAAAGGAAAAACGACGCGGCCGCCTTGCTGGGTGCGGAGGCCTTGCCCGCTACTGCGCCACAGCTCGCCGTCGCCGAAGCATGGCGGACGCCATCCAGGTGACGCATAATGCCATCATGCGACCCCGCCCCCGGCGGTCGCCCGGGCCAAACCGGCCAACCTCTGCAGCCAAAGCGACGATGCGATGCACAAGACACTCACCCGCCTGAACAGTCACGTACCTGGGCTTGACGCGGTTCTCGGCGGTGGCCTCATAGCCGGCTCCGCCTACATTCTCCAGGGGCGGCCCGGCGCGGGCAAGACGATCCTCGCAAACCAGATCGCTTTTGGCCAGGCGCGTCAGGGCGCGAAGGTCTTGTACATCACGCTGCTGGCCGAAACACACGAGCGTCTTTTTCAATCCCTGTCGACGCTAGAATTCTACGAATCCGATTTTGTAGGGAAGGACGTAACGTATCTGAGCCTTTTTCGCACACTCCGCGTCGACGGCCTAGGTGCACTTGTGGATATGTTGCGCAAGGAGATTGCGCGCCAGGGCACGACAATCCTGATTCTTGACGGACTGCTCAACGCACGCGAGAGCGCCCCCACATCACTCGACGTCAAGACATTTGTGGCGGAGCTGCAGGGGCACGCATCCTTCAGCGGATGTACCGTACTTTTTCTGACCAGTGCACGGATCGACGAGTCAAGCCCGGAACACACGATGGTGGACGGTGTAATTCAGCTGGAGGAATGTCTCTCCGGATCGCGGACAGTTCGCCAGCTTCGCGTATCCAAGTCCCGCGGAAGCGCTGCACTTGGCGGCCTTCATCACTATCTTATAGACGGCACGGGCGTCGCGGTTTACCCCCGATTTGAAAGCCTATACGCCCGCCCCTTGGGCAGAGACCATGCGCCACGCGAGCGCATATCGAGCGGTGTCGACGAGCTTGACCAGCGAATTAGTGGCGGCGTGCCTGCGTGCTCGGCGACGGCGGTTATAGGAGCCGGCGGCAGCGGCAAGACCAGCTTCGGCTTGAATTTCCTGCGTCTGGCGACTGCGGAGACACCCGCGCTGCATTTCGGGTTCTATGAAAGTCCCGCCCGCCTTGCGAGCAAGGCGCGGGCACTCGGCATCGACATGGAACGTATGGTTGCCGATGGTGCTGTGGTCGTGATCTGGAATCCGTTGACCGAAAACGTCATCGACAAACTCGGTTATCAGTTGCTTGATGCCGTTCAGGCTCGAAATGTGCAACGTGTCGTCGTGGACGGACTGGCGGGCTTTGATCGGGCGACTGCGGACCGTCACCGTTTTACCGAATTTCTGGCCGCATTGACCAATCAGCTACGCGTGATGGGTGTGACCTTGGTTTGCACATGGGAAACGACCGGAAGCGGCCCTCTTGACATGCAGGCTACCGAGGCACTGAGCCTGTTCGACAATGTTATCGGAATGGAACTGGAGGAGACGGAGGGCAGGTTGTACCAGGGCATGAAAGTATTGAAGATACGCGATAGCGCCTTCAAACCTGCAGTGACGAAGCTCATTATTCCGGATTCCGCGTCCGGACCGACCTAGCGCCCCGCACTCAAAGGAGATTCTCCTTAAGGTAGCCGCCAGGCTCAACGAGGCCTAAATCACTGCGGCAGGCAACAAGAGTGACCCGGAATGAAGACAGTCGTTGTAGCCGATGATGAGACCCTGATAACTGATTTTCTAGCCTTCTTTCTCGAAGATGCTGGTTACATCGTGCACGTCGCCCAGAACGGGCTGGAAGCGCTGGAGCTCGTACGGAAGGTCTCACCCGATGTTGTCGTCACCGATTACATGATGCCGCTGATGACGGGTCTCGATCTCGCCGTTGCCATGCAAACGGAGCCTTCCACACGCGGCATACCTGTCATCCTGGCGACTGCGGCCCAAGGAGCGGTGGCACGGACAAACTCCCATCTTTTTGCTGCGGTTCTGGACAAGCCGTATGCGGCCCGGGCGCTGCTCGTAACCATTGCGAGGCTCGTACCTGCGGACGGCTGAGATTCTCCAGCAGCGCCCGTTCCTGGCAACAGCAGGGTCCGTTCTCCGCCGAGCGATCCCGCGCCGCTAGCCTGCCGGGGCAGCCGGACGCCGCATGGAGCCTTGCTGCACCGTTCCACAAGTTGACGTGCTGGGAGGCTGATGGGTCCCAGCATGGTCAAGACAATGGCCGCAGAAAAATTCATTCAGCATTAAATTCACCCAAGACTTGCACCTATCATTTTGCTCGTAAAAAATATGCACGTTCCTCAGGTTGTCTGCCGCTAACGTGGTCAACATCCGAAGAAGAGTCTGCCAGCGAGCCGGTTGACGCTGAGTAAGGGGGAGCATGAGAGACTATGTCGGTTCCGATCAGGATCGACGCGGCACGGTGATCCGGAATTTCGGTGAGGGCCGTTCAGGCTTGGCGCTACCGAGTCATGCGAAGCCGCCCCATGATCAAATGGTCGAGGTCGCGTCGCGGTACGTTGAACGGAAGCGAGTACGTTTTCGCGATCACGCAAAGGCGCCGCGGTCGTTGCTACGCTTATTTCAAATGGGAAGATGAACTCATTTTCTTTTGTACCGGCGCGCAACCCTGTTGATTTTCACCGAGTCTTAATCCAGAGCGGGTCAGTTCTGCGTGAACATCAACTGATGAATTTCTTCACGCCCCTTCGCGAGCCGTTGCGCGCTCGAACGATGGTTCGGCGATTTCTGTTCATCACGCTTTCAGCCACGCATCGACATAGTCGACGAAGGACCGGTGCTGCGCGTAACGGCTGAGTTGCCGGGCATGGAGTGCGATGACGAAAGGGTGAGCGTCGAGGACGGCGCGCTCGTACTGCGCGGCGAAAAAAAGCAGCGCGTCCACGGCGAGGAAAACGGCTGTTACCGGCGTGAGCGTCCCCGCAGATGCTTCGAGCGGACGATCCTCATGCCCGAGTACGCAGACCCCGGCCGCGCCCTTGCGAAATTCGACAATGGCCTGCTCACCTTGACCGAGCCAAAAACGGACCCGTTGCCGTCTACAAGTCGCACCATCGAATTTCTTTGATCGGATCGGATCGGATCGGATCGGATCGTTAGCTTAGCAGGAGATCAGCGGACTCTTAATCCGTAGGTCGAGTGTTCGAGTCACTCACGCCCCACCTGACCTTCCCCCTCAGAAGTATCCCACTGTAAAGTTAGTGGCAAGGCCGCAGGAGAAACCTTGTCATGAAGAAGTCGCGGTTCAGCGAAGAGCAGATTATCGGGGTGCTGAAGGAAGCCGATGCCG
>NZ_JAAGPN010000018.1:0-64389 GCF_017104805.1 Paraburkholderia sp. Ac-20347
CGTGCGCGTGCTCGGCACGCTGCCCTGCCGCGTGCGCTGGGTCGACGAGCGCGACGCGGCGTTTCCCTCGCCGGAAGCGTTCGCGGCACTGGGCGCGCCGAACGTCGTCATCGACGCCAGCGACGCGCCCGACGACGCCGTCGACGCCGCGCCGCCCGGCACCAGCTTTATCGTGATGACGCACGATCATGCGCACGACCTCGATCTCGCCGAACGCATCCTGCGACGCGGCGACTTCGTGTTCTTCGGCATGATCGGCTCGCACGCGAAGCGCAAGCAGTTCGAGCACCGGCTGGCCGCGCGCGGCATCGACCCGATGCAGATCGCGCGCATGAACTGCCCGCTCGGCGTGGACGGCATCGTCGACAAGTCGCCCGAGGTCATCGCCATTTCGGCCGCCGCGCAGTTGCTGCAGGCGATCGAGGCCGCCTCGGCGCCCGCGCGCTCGACGGCCGCCATGCCCCATTCCGCGTGATGTCACTTATTGAACGAACAGAATCGACCGACCACACCATGACGATCACGACCCACGCCAATCCGCTGGTCCAGAAGGCCTTCGGCGCACCGAAAGCCGAGCTGCACATCCATATCGAAGGCTCGCTCGAACCCGAACTGATCTTCGCGCTCGCGCAGCGCAACAACGTGACGCTCGCGTACGAATCGATCGACGCGCTGCGCGCGGCCTACGCGTTCACCGACCTGCAGTCGTTTCTCGACATCTACTACGCGGGCGCGAGCGTGCTGCTGCACGAGCAGGACTTCTACGACATGACGATGGCGTACTGCGAGCGCGCGCTCGCCGACCACGTCACGCACACCGAAATTTTCTTCGATCCGCAGACGCACACCGAGCGCGGCGTGTCGATCGACACGGTGGTCGCGGGCATCGACCGCGCGCTCGCCGACGCTGAAAAGCGCGGCCTCACGAGCAAGCTGATCCTGTGCTTCCTGCGCCATCTGAGCGAAGCCGACGCGCTCGCCACGTGGGACGCCGCGCTGCCGGTGTTCGACCGTTATCCGCGCATGATCGGCGTGGGCCTCGACTCGTCGGAGCGCGGCCATCCGCCTTCGAAGTTCGAACGCGTGTTCGAGAAGGCGCGCGCGAAGGGCCTGAAGCTCGTCGCGCACGCGGGCGAGGAAGGCCCGCCCGCCTACATCTACGAAGCGCTCGATCTGCTCAAGGTCGATCGCGTCGATCACGGCGTGCGCAGCATCGAGGACCCGGCGCTCGTCACGCGTCTCGCCGACACGCGCGTGGCGCTGACCGTCTGCCCGCTCTCGAACACGAAGCTCTGCGTGTTCGACGACATGACGCAGCACACGCTCAAGCAACTGCTCGACCAGGGCGTCGCGGTCACCGTCAATTCCGACGATCCGGCCTACTTCGGCGGCTACGTGAACGAGAACTACAGCGCAATCATCGACGCGCTGAAGCTCGACGATCAGGAGGTGTACACGATTCTGCGCAATGGCTTCGAGGCGTCGTTCGTGACGCCCGAGGAGCGCGCCGCGCTGATCGCGAAGCTCGACGCTTACTGGACGGCGAGCTGAGCGGCAACGCGTTCGGCGAGCCTCGCCGCCGCGCTGCCTGATCGGCACGGGACGCATCGGCACGGAACGCACCGGCCCGGGCAGCGCCCATGAAGCACGAAGCAAGACTCAGGGAACGGCGCACGCGCGCCGCGCCCGGGGCGCTGTCGCGCCTCGATTTTTCGACGCCCGGTTTTCGCCACCGATAAAGAAAGCCGACGACGGCGCGCCGCGTTCTCAGGAGCGGCGCGCGCGATGCGCGCCAATGCGATGACGAAGCCATGACGAAGCGCGCACGCAAGCTGCTGACGAATACCTGAATTTTCCGGAGACGAAGGACTCATGACTCAATCGGCTTTTCGCGCAAAACTGTTGACGTTCACCGGCGACCCCGCGCAGTCGCCCGACGCCGCCGTGTTCCACGAGGACGGCGTCGTGATCGTCGAGGATGGCCGCGTGGCCGCGTCCGGCGCGTGGTCCGCGCTCAAGGACCGCGTGAGCGAAGGCGCGAGCGTGCAGGATCTGCGCGACAAGCTGATCGTGCCGGGCTTTATCGACACGCACATTCACTATCCGCAGACCGACATGATCGCGTCGCCGGCGCCGGGCCTGCTGCCGTGGCTGGAAACGTACACGTTCCCGACCGAGCGCGGTTTCGCCGACGAAGCCGTGGCCGCCGACACGGCGCGCTTTTTCGTCGACGAACTGCTCGCCAGCGGCACCACCACGGCGCTCGTCTACTGCACGGTGCACAAGCAGTCGGCCGACGCGCTCTTCACGGCGAGCGAGGCGAAGAACCTGCGCATGGTCGCGGGCAAGGTGCTGATGGACCGCCACTGCCCCGAGTTTCTGCGCGACACGCCGCAAACCGGCTACGACGACAGCGCCGAACTGATCGCGCGCTGGCACAACAACGGCCGCCAGATGTACGCGCTCACGCCGCGCTTCGCGCCGACCTCGACCGAGGCGCAGCTCGAAGCCTGCGAGGCGCTCGCGAAGGCGCACGGCGACATCTTCATCCAGAGCCACGTGGCCGAGAATCTCGACGAAGTGGCATGGGTGAAATCGCTGTTTCCGCGCCAGCGCAGCTATCTCGACGTCTACGACCATTACAGCCTGCTGCGCCGCCGCGCGGTCTACGGCCACTGCATCTGGCTCGACGACGAGGACCGCCGCCGCATGGCCGAAACCGGCGCGGTCGCGGCGCATTGCCCGACCTCGAATCTGTTCCTCGGCAGCGGCCTGTTCGACTTCGACAAGGCGCAGGAGACGCAGATGCCCGTGACGCTCGCGACCGACGTGGGCGGCGGCACCTCGTTTTCGATGCTGCAAACCATGAACGAGGCGCACAAGGTCGCGCGCATGGGCGGTCATCATCTGACGGCCACGCGCATGTTCTGGCTCGCGACGGCGGGCGCGGCGCAGGCGCTCGATCTCGCCGACAAGATCGGCACGCTCGCGCCGCAGTCCGAAGCCGACTTCGTGGTGCTCGACCCGAAGGCGACGCCGCTGCTCGCGCGCCGCACCGCACGCGCGGACTCGCTCGAAGAACTGCTGTTCGCGTTCGCGCTGCTCGGCGACGACCGCGCCATCTACGAAACGTATGCGGCAGGCGCGCGCGTGCATAGCCGCGAGCAAGCGCGGCGTTAAGGCGTTATCGCGTCGAACCAGGCGCTGGAACGCCCAGCCCAAAACGAAGCGCGCCGGCCCTTGCGGGTCCGGCGCGCTTTTTTCATGCGCTGCGGCGAGCAGGTTCGCGCGGCTTACTTCGCCTGCGCGTTGCCGGGCGCCGAAGCGGGAACCGGCGCGGCCGCCTCGTTGGGTGCGCCGCCCTGCTTGTCGAGCGGCAGCTTCACCTGCGTGACCGTGCCGTTCTGCAGCGGGAAATTCGCGAGTGCGCTGCGCACGAGGTAGGGCATCACGCGCACGAGCGAGGGATCGTCGCCCGAGGTGCGCGCGGAGACGTTATAGACCTCCTTGCCGCTGCTCTTCTCCGTGATGCGGATCGACAGCGCATGCGAATAGACCGGATAGCTCTGGTTCACGTAGGCCGGACCGTACGGACCCCAGGGGCCCCACGGATTGAACGGCCCCCAGTACGGGCTCGGCCACGGGTTGTAGAACACGGGCTGGGCGACCGTCACGGTGTCCATGCGGCTGCCGTAGGCGAGGCCCACGAGGTAGCGCGCCTGCGGCTCGGGCACCTGATGAAACGCCTGCACGTCGAGCCCGTCGGCCACGAGATTCTCGTAGGTCGACTGCTCGATGCTGTGTTCCTGAGTGGGATTGCGCGTGAACGCATAGGTGCGCGTGGCGTCGCTGCCGCCGTTCCAGGCGGAGAACGCGGTCACCTGGCTCGTCACGTACGTGGTACAGCCGGACATCGTCACGGCTAGCGCCGCCAGCATCAGCAGGGCGCGGCGGGTCCATCGGTCGGGCATCATGGTCTTCTCGTTGCAGTAGTGCCAGTGGTGGGAAAAGCGCAGTCGTGGGGACCGCGTGCTTCACCTGTTTGCGTTACGAATCAGCCGCCTCGCTTATTCCCTGTCTGATGCAGTTTCGCGAGGTGCGCGCCGGTGCGTCGAAAGCCGACTGAAATCGGGGTCGCGCTCGTTTTGCGGCAGCACGATCATACTGACTCGCGCGGCGCCAGGAAAGTTCGGCGCCGCCGCGCGCGGCCATTTGCTCATGATGCGCCTTCTGTCGCGAGCACCGCCGCTTTTTGCCCCCGCTTTTTGCCCCGACGGACAAGCGGCCCGAGCCTTTGTACAATGGGACGGCAGGCCATCGCAGTGCGGCCTACCCTATCCGATTCGAGCCGCTCACCCACATTCGCCCATGCAAACCCTGTCCGATACCGCTACGCCTAACGTGATCCGCCGCGAAGACTACGCGCCGCCCGCCTTCCTGATCGACACCGTCGACCTCGAATTCGACCTCGTGCCCGAGCGCACCATCGTCAAGAGCACGCTCGCCGTGCGCCGCAATCCGGCGGCGAAGCATGCCGCGCATCTGGAGCTGATGGGCGAGCAGCTCGAGTTCATCGGCGCGTCGATCGACGGCACGCCTTACGAGCACGTGCGCACGCACGAGCATGGCCTGACGGTCGAGAACGTGCCCGAGTCGTTCACGCTCACGCTGACCGGCGCCTGCGATCCGGCCGCCAACACCACGCTCTCGGGTCTGTACGTGTCGGGCGGCAACTTCTTCACGCAGTGCGAGGCGGAAGGCTTTCGCCGCATCACCTGGTTCCTCGACCGCCCGGACGTGATGGCCACGTACACGGTCACGCTGCGCGCCGACAAGACCGCCTATCCCGTGCTGCTCTCGAACGGCAACCTGATCGCCGAAGGCGACCTGCCCGACGGCCGCCACTATGCGAAGTGGGAAGACCCGTTCCGCAAGCCGAGCTATCTGTTCGCGCTGGTCGCGGGCAAGCTGGTGGCGCTCGAAGAGCGCATCCAGAGCGGCTCGGGCAAGGAAAAATTGCTGCAGGTCTGGGTCGAGCCGCACGATCTCGACAAGACGCAGCACGCCATGGACTCGCTGATCAACTCAATCCGCTGGGACGAGTCGCGCTTCGGCCTCGAACTCGATCTCGACCGCTTCATGATCGTCGCCGTGAGCGACTTCAACATGGGCGCGATGGAGAACAAGGGGCTCAACATCTTCAACACGAAGTACGTGCTCGCGAATCCGGAAACGGCCACCGACGTCGACTTCGCCAACATCGAAGCCGTGGTCGGCCACGAGTACTTCCACAACTGGACCGGCAACCGCGTGACCTGCCGCGACTGGTTCCAGCTGAGCCTGAAGGAAGGCCTCACGGTGTTCCGCGACCAGGAATTCTCGGCGGCGATGTCGGGCGGCGACGAGAACGAAGCCGCGCGCGCCACCAAGCGTATCGAAGACGTGCGCGTGCTGCGCCAGATGCAGTTCGCCGAAGACGCGGGCCCGATGGCGCATCCGGTACGCCCGGAAAGCTACGTCGAGATCAACAACTTCTACACGATGACCGTCTACGAGAAAGGCTCGGAAGTCGTGCGGATGTATCAGACGCTGTTCGGCCGCGACGGCTTCCGCAAGGGGATGGACCTGTACTTCCAGCGCCACGACGGCCAGGCCGTGACCTGCGACGACTTCCGCCGCGCGATGGCCGACGCCAACGGCCGCGACCTCGCGCAGTTCGAGCGCTGGTACAGCCAGGCGGGCACGCCGCGCGTGACCGTCAGCACGCGCTACGACGAAGCCGCCAAGCGCTATACCGTGACGCTCACGCAGGGCTACGCGAACGGCTCGCCCGCCGCGCGCGAAACGCAGAAGGGACCGCTGCATATTCCGTTCGCGATCGGCCTGATCGGCGCGAACGGCCAGGATCTGCCGCTCAAGCTCGACGGCGAAAGCGCCGCCGGCGGCACGACGCGCGTGCTCGAATTCACCGAAGCGCAGCAGACCTTCACGTTCGTCGACGTGAACGAGAAGCCGCTGCCCTCGCTGCTGCGCAACTTCTCGGCGCCGGTGATCGTCGAGTACGACTACGCCGCCGACGAACTCGCCTTCCTGCTCGCGCACGACAGCGATCCGTTCAACCGCTGGGAAGCGGGCCAGCGTCTCGCCACGCGCGAATTGCTGACGCTCGCCACGCGCGCGAGCCAGGGCCAACCGCTGGAGGTGAGCCAGGCGCTCGTCGAAGCGTTCCGCCGCGTGCTGACGGACGCCTCGCTCTCGCCGTCGTTCCGTGAACTCGCGCTGATGCTGCCGTCGGAAACCTATCTGGCCGAGCAGATGGCCGAGTCCGATCCGGCCGCCGTGCACGCCGCGCGCCAGTTCGTTCGCAAGCAGCTCGCGAACGCGCTCAAGGCCGAGTGGCTCGCCGCCTACGCGCAGAACGTCACGCCGGGCGCCTATGAGCCGACGCCGGAAGCCGCCGGCCACCGCGGCCTGAAGAACCTCGCGCTCTCGTACCTCGCCGAACTCGACGATCCTGCCGACGCGCTGCGCCTCGCGAGCGCGCAGTACGACGCCGCGAACAACATGACCGATCGCGCGGCTGCGCTGTCGGCCTTGCTGAACGCCTCGGCGGCTTCGGGCGACGACGCGTCGAAGCGTGCGCTCGAAGACTTCTACGCGCGCTTTGAAAACGAGCCGCTCGTGATCGACAAGTGGTTCTCGCTGCAGGCCACGCAGCGCGGCACGGCGCAGCGTCCGGTGATCGAGGCGGTGCGCGCGCTGATGCGCCATCCGGCCTTCAATCTGAAGAATCCGAACCGCGCGCGCTCGCTGATCTTCAGCTTCTGCGCGGCAAATCCGGCGCAGTTCCACGCCGCCGACGGCTCGGGCTACGCGTTCTGGGCCGAGCAGGTCATCGCGCTCGACGCGATCAACCCGCAGGTGGCCGCGCGCCTCGCGCGCAATCTGGAACTGTGGCGCCGCTTCACGCCGAAGCTGCGCGACGCGATGCGCGCAGCGCTCGAACAGGTCGCGAAGCAGGCGAAGTCGCGCGATGTGCGCGAGATCGTCGAAAAGGCGCTTGCCTGACGGACCATCGCGCGATGCGTTGATGCGTTGATGCATCGAGCACGGCACGCAAGGCCGGCCCCGTAAGCTTCATGGGGCCGGCTTTTTTTCGGCCATTTTTTCGCGGATTTTTTTCGAATATTTTCCTCGCCGCAACCCCAGCCCGGCGCGCCGGAGCGCCCACTGGCGGCCTTTTTGCCGTTTTACGCATCGGGCAGTCACAGCCCAGCGGGTAGAATTGCGCTATTCCCCAAGCTCCCCGGAGTACTGCAATGGCTTTGCACCGTCGTACCACTCTTACGAAATACCTGATCGAGCAGCAACGCGAGCACAAGAACCTGCCCGCCGACCTGCGTCTGTTGATCGAAGTCGTCGCACGCGCCTGCAAGGCGATCAGCTTCAACGTCAGCAAGGGCGCGCTCGGCGACGCTCTCGGCACGGCGGGCAGCGAGAACGTCCAGGGCGAAGTGCAGAAGAACCTCGACATCCTGTCGAACGAAATCCTGCTCGACGCCAACGAATGGGGCGGCAATCTCGCGGCCATGGCGTCGGAGGAAATGGAAACGTTCTTCCCGATCCCGGCCAACTATCCGAAGGGCGAATACCTGCTGGTGTTCGATCCGCTCGACGGCTCGTCGAACATCGACGTGAACGTCTCGATCGGCACGATCTTCTCGGTCCTGCGCTGCCCGGACGGCCAGCAAGCCACCGAGGAATCGTTCCTGCAACCGGGCACGAAGCAGGTCGCGGCGGGCTACGCCGTCTACGGTCCGCAAACCGTGCTCGTGCTCACCACCGGCAACGGCGTGAACTGCTTCACGCTCGACCGCGAACTCGGTTCGTGGGTGCTCACTCAAAGCAACATGCGCATTCCGGAAGACACGCGCGAATACGCGATCAACGCGTCGAACGCGCGTCACTGGTATGAGCCGGTCCAGCAGTACATCGGCGAGCTGAACGAAGGCAAGGACGGCCCGCGCGGCGAGAACTTCAACATGCGCTGGATCGCGTCGATGGTCGCCGACGTGCACCGTATCCTGAATCGCGGCGGCATCTTCATGTATCCGGCCGACAAGCGCGATCCGTCGAAGCCGGGCAAGCTGCGCCTGATGTACGAGGCGAACCCGATGTCGTTCATCGTCGAACAGGCGGGCGGCATGGCCACCAACGGCGTGGATCGCATTCTCGACATCCAGCCGACCAGCCTGCACGAGCGCGTCGCCGTGTTCCTCGGCTCGAAGAACGAGGTCGAGCGCGTCACGCGCTATCACCACGAAGCCAAGAAGTAAAAAAGATGCGAAAAGGGCTTGCATTCCTGCGAGCACTTTTCTATAATCTTTCTTCTCTGATGTGACGCCGGAATAGCTCAGACGGTAGAGCAGCGCATTCGTAATGCGAAGGTCGGGGGTTCGATTCCTCTTTCCGGCACCACCAAGTTTCATCAAAAAGCCCAGTCTTCGGACTGGGCTTTTTGTTTTCCGGCGGCTTTTCTCCCCTTCTCCTCTAGCTGCGTACAGCCGCTAACGCGAGTAGCGCCACGCGCACCGCCTCGACCACTTCATCCCAATTGCCCAGTTCGCGCTGCCTGAAAAGACGCGCCGACGGATACCACGGGCTGTCGTCGCGGTCGCTCATCCAGCGCCAATCGGTGCAGAGCGGCAGCAACACCCACACCGGCACACCCGACGCTCCCGCCAGATGCGCGACCGAGGTATCGACCGTGATCACCAGATCGAGCGACTGCGCGATGGCCAGCGTGTCGTCGAAAGTCTCGATCTCGGGACCAAGCGGCGTGATGTCGATACCGGCGGGCAGCGTGGCCAGCTCGCGCTCCGCCGCGCCCTTCTGCAGCGCGAACCACGAAACCGGCGCGCCATCCATCGCCGACAACAGCGCGGGCAGCAGCGCGGCGAGTTTCATCGAACGATATCGGTCGAGGTCGTAATCCGGATTGCCGGCCCAGACCAGCCCCACACGCAGACGCCCCGGCGCGCCATGCGCCGCCGCATCGAGCCGATCACGCCAGCGCGCGACGGCCTCGGGCGCCGCGTGCAGATACGGCACGGCGTCCGCCAGCGTATCGAGCGTCATCGCCATGTGCTCGGGCATGCGAAACATGCGGCACCAGTAGTCGTACGGTCCCTGCGGCAACGTGGCGCTCGCACGCCGAACACCGCGCGCACGATTCGCCATGCCGACCAGCGCCGCATCGACCCAGACATCGACGAGCGCCCCGCGACGCGCGAGCCAATCCGCGCAACGCAGCAGTTGCACCTGATCGCCGAGACCCTGCTCGCCCAGCAGCAAAAAGCGCCGGCCGTCCACCGGCTCGCCCTGCCACTCCGCAAACAGCGGCCGAGCGAGCGTGCGGCTGTGATCGAAGCGTTCGTGCCAGCGGTATTGCTTCCAGCCCGCCTCGTACTCGCCGTCGCGCAGCAGCGAAATCGCGAGATTGAACTGCACGGCGACGTCATGCGGCGCGAGACGCGCGGCCGCCTCGTTGTGACGGCGCATACCCGTGAAATCGCCGCGCATGTGCAGCGCGTAAGCCGCGTTGTGATGGAGCAGCGGCAGCGTGGCGTCGACAACGAGGCCCTGCCGCGCGACATCGAGCGCCATGTCGAAGCGATCGAGGCAGTTCAGCGCGAACGCGAGTTCCTTGAGCGCCACGGCCTGCGTGGCGAAACGCGCGCGGTAGGCGACGATCAGCGCGTCGATGTCCGCTTCGGGCTTGGGCGAAAGACGCGCCAACGTATTCAGCAGGTCGATGCCATCCTGCGCGGTCGCCTCGTCGAGCGACCACGCGCGTTGCAGCGATTGCGCGGCATCGGCGAATCGCTCCGCTTTCAGGTGCAGATCGGCAAGACGGCGCGCCGCGTGATGCAGCGTGGGATCGCACGCGAGCGCTTGATGATAGTGCTCGCACGCTTCGTCCGCGCGGCCGGCGAGCGTCAGCACATCGGCGAGATTGCGATGCTGGCTGGCCGTGCCGCCCGAGAGCGCCAGCGCGCGGTGATAGAACGCCTCGGCGGACAGATGCTCGCCCGCGAGCGCCGCCATCAGGCCGCGATGTTCCCAGAGCGTGGCGTCGCGAGGCGCGATGTGAAGCGCCCGGTCCAGACAATCGCGCGCCTGCGCGGTTTCGCCCGCGCGAAAGGCGGCGAGCGAGCGGCGATGCCACTCGTCGGCAGACGGTGCCAGAGCTTGAGTTTCGGGGTCGTTCATGAGGCGTCCGGGTGGCGTGTGCGACGGCGTCGCGACGCTGCGGATCTGCGCATCGGCTGGTTCCGCCGCGCATTTGAAGATAGCCGAACGCTTCCCCGGATCGAATCGGACGGTTCTGAATTGACGATGCTTACTCTGAGCGTCGATGCGCACGCCCACAAACCAGGCCGCTGCGTTCGCTCAGCGGCGTTTATTCATGCGCATTCGCTCAATAAATCCGTCCGGAAAGCGCTTCCAGCGAGTCATTAATCAACAGACTCGATAGAAACGATCGCTTACAGAGTTTTAAATGTATTTAAAGATTTCGCGTCAACGGACGTTCATAATCGACCGTTGTAGAGAGATGGGGGTTTACCGCGAGAGCACGAACTGGCGAGCGCCACACCGTGTGAGCCCGTGTGAGCCACAACGCCCGCCTGGCGTGGGATTGGCGGAGCTGGGCGCAACCCTCTTGCATTCGGGCACGGCCATTCGTCGGCTAAAAAGCGGAATGCGAGTCCGAATGCGGGCGACGCAGAAAAATAGGCGGGGAATCCGAATGATTATATTCCTGCGCGCTCGATAAAATCGATCGCTGTGCGAAGAAAGCAACAGACAGATCGTAAAAGGACCTTTGCGCTGAGGAGCACTAGCGTGACGGAAGGGCCGAGTCGGATAATCGGCTTACATAGGAGAAAGATCATGGACGCCAAACCGCCAAAGCTTCCGACCCCGGACCAAGTTTTCAGCCCGGATCCGGAACCGGTGGCCGTCGAGTTTCTCGGCGATGAATTGCCCGCTCACGTGCGCGCATTTCTCGACGAGCAGCGCAAGGCACACGAACAGAAGTGACGGGGACGCGCAGTCGCGCGACGCAAACGGATGCTTGGACCGGCCCGTTTGACGCTCGCGCGTGCGAATCGCAGACTCAGTGCAGCGCCACGAGCAATCGTAGCGCACGTATCGCGCTGGGCGCTCGCTAACCACAAGCTGAACGCGCGGGAGACGCCCGCGCGGCATGGGTGTTTGCGCGTCTGTTTGCGCACCTCAGTGCCGAATCTCTAGCGGGCGACGCGCCTGCGCCGCGCCATTTCCTCGTCGCCATTCCGGGCACTTCGCCCACAACCGGCTATCCTTCGCTTTTCCTCTTCGGCCAGCCGGCCTCCTCGTGCAATGACTTTCCGCCTTCGCGCACTCGCGTCCTGCGCCGCCGCACTGCTCTTCGCCCTCCCCGCCGTTTCGGCTCATGCCGATGGCGACGACACCGCGCTCACGAATCTCGTCGCGCTGGTTTCGCAGCGTCTCGCGCTCGCCGAGCCGGTCGCGCACTGGAAGTGGATCAATCACAAGGCGATCACCGATACGCCGCGCGAAAACGCCCTGCTCGCCGACGTCCAGAAACGCGCCGCCGCGGCCGGTGTCGATCCCGCATTTGCGCGCGACTTCTTCCGCGATCAGATCGACGCGAGCACCGAAGTGCAGAACGCACTCTTCGCGACGTGGCGTTCGTCGCAGCCGCCCGCCGATCCGGCGCCCGATCTCGCGACGGTCACGCGTCCGCAACTCGACCGGCTGACGGGACAATTGATCGGCGCGCTCGCCCGCGCACAGTCGACGCGCATGGCGGACGACTGTCCCGCGCGCGTCGCGCGCGCGGTGGCGAACTGGAAGGAATTGACGCGCTACGACTCCACGCGCGCCGACGCCATGACGCACGCGCTCGGCCACGTCTGCGAGGCGGGCGGCGTGGGCGGCACGGCGTAGGCGTCAGACGGGCGTCGTCAACCCGTCGTCGATGGGAGCGGACAAGGTCACGGGCAGCGGCAGCACGCTCAGACCGCGCTCGAAACGCGTCTGGAGAATGCGCCAGGTCGTGAGCTCGAATGCGGGCTCGCGCGTCGCGGCGCACAACATGGCCGCTTCGCCCTCGTTCGCGACGGCGCCCAGATAGCACCAGCGATCGATCAGATGGAACAGCGGCGCGCCGTTCGCGACATCGCCCTCTTCAATCAGCACGGCGCCGTCGAACGGCCAGGGCGCGGACAGCGGATCCTGCTTCGACACGCGCGGCACGCGGTTGAACGACGGCCGCCACTGCGCGATCCAGCGCGCTTCCACGAGCAACGCGCCAATCTCGCCGCCGGTGGCCTGCCACTCGACGCGGCGCACCTGCAGCGCCATGCGCTGCTCGCGCGCCGAGCGGCGCTCGCCCGACAGATGCGAGCGCACGCGCTGACGCACGCGCACGCTGCGGCCCACGTAGAGCGGCGCATCGTTCTCGCCGAAAAACGCGTAGACGCCGTGGCCGGAGGGCGCCGTCTCGATCAGTTCGTCGGTGATGTCGCCCGCCAGACGGTGGCGGCGCGTGAGCCGGTCGATCTGCGAGGCGAGCATCTGCGCGGGCACGAGACCCGGCAGGCGCTGCCAGAATTGCCACAGCAGATCGGCGTCGGCGAGCGCGCGGTGGCGATCGGCGGGCACGAGCGCGTGACGCTCGACCAGCGCATCGAGTCCGTGACGCTTTTCGGACGGAAACAGCGCGCGCGACAGGCGCACGGTGCACAGCACGTCGGGATTGAACGAGAAACCCGCGCGCTCGAATTCGGCGCGCAGAAAGCCGCGGTCGAAACTCGCGTTGTGCGCGACGAACAACTTGCCGGCGAGGCGTTCGAACAGCGCGGGCGCGATCTCGGCGAACGTCGGCGCGCCGCGCACCATACTATTAGTGATGCCGGTGAGCTGCTGGATGAAGGGCGGGATCGACTGCTGCGGGTCGACGAGCGAACTCCAGCGCGTCGCCTCGCCATCCTTGACCTCGACGACGCCGACTTCCGTGATGCGATGCTCGCCCACGGAACCGCCTGTCGTTTCAAGATCCACGAACACAAGCGGTACGTCGCCGGACGGAAGTTCGGCGCTCAGAGGGGTGTCGGACATGGTGAAACAGTAAGACGTGAAAAAGAAATCCGCCCAAGTATGCACCGTTTGGGCGAAGCGCGCTGAACTTCCCGATGGACGGTTCAGGCTTCGGAACCCGTATTCTTTTAATTTCGATTGACGGTTTTTTTGAATCAGGGTTTTCCCGTGCGTCACATTAATATACGGATGCTCGCTGGGAATTATTACGCGGCTTTTACGACTTTCAAGACTTTGCGTAACGCCAAAAACAAAAAAGCCCTGGTTTCACCAGGGCCTGTTCGTGCGGCAAGCGGTTCACGCCCGCTCGCGCAGCGCGCTCGGCTTAGAGCGGCTGGATGTTCGCAGCCTGCTTGCCCTTCGGGCCAACCTTGACGTCGAACGACACACGCTGGTTTTCCTTCAGCGACTTGAAGCCGTCTGCACGGATTTCCGAGAAGTGCGCGAACAGATCGTCGCCGCCGGCGTCGGACGTGATGAAGCCAAAGCCCTTTGCATCATTGAACCATTTGACAATACCGGTTTCCATGTTTCCGTTTCCCTCAAAATTTAATGACGCGGGCTATATCCTCACGCCGAATGCCTGCTGAATCGCTTCTTTTTCCTGCAACAATGCAATTAGCGCTAAAGAAGTAATTCAGAAGTGCCGTTATACGGGGAACGACAATCGCCAGTCAAGCGAATTTTTTATAACAGCATTCCCGTTTTCGCGATAAACCCGCATGCATCAAAAAGTGCACAAAAATTATATGCAAGCGGAATGATTATCGGATTCGCGGCATTTTTACCCGTCTGATTACGGCCATCGCTAATGCTCGGGAAAATTTCCCGAAATGTAACAATTAGTGTCAAACGTAAGTGTTTTTACCGGTTGTTCGGGTAATACATTGAATTCATGATGAATACCGTTAGCGTGCAAAGGGAGGCCATCATGCTGACGGCATTGCGACGTTGGATTCATTGGCTCGTGGAAATCGACGGTCCCGATCAGGCCGCCGCCGGCGAGCTCGATACCTATGGTTCCTGGCACGGCGATCACTGGCATAACCTGCTGTGTTCCCCGATGGACGCCCGGCACTATGTAATGGAAGACTGGAGTCTGCAGC
The DNA here is from genome assembly GCF_017104805.1 of Paraburkholderia sp. Ac-20347. Lineage (NCBI taxonomy): Bacteria > Pseudomonadati > Pseudomonadota > Betaproteobacteria > Burkholderiales > Burkholderiaceae > Paraburkholderia > Paraburkholderia sp. Ac-20347. The sequence continues at coordinate 14,274 of NZ_JAAGPN010000018.1, forward strand.
CCGAACCGCCTGAAGGAAAGGGGCAATAAGGCTGGCAGAAGTTCGCGAAGCGATATGAGGCGGGGCGCAATGTCCCGCTACTTATTCGCGGGCAAAAAAAAAGCGCAGCCAGTGGCCGCGCCGACAAAGGTTTGGAGATCTTTTTCGTCAACGAAAAAGTCTGCTTCGGAAAGCAGCGAGTTCAGTATAGCTGCAGCGTTGGCCGCGAATTAACCGTACACGACACAATCATCTGTTACGTCGGACGCAATAATCCCGGTTGACAGCGATTTACGTTGTTTTTCGCAATCAATTGTTGTAGCGATCGCACAACGCCATTCGGTTGACACTCACTCTCCCCTCTTTGCAATCCCGCTGAAAGCCCCAGCCAGCAAGGCGGAAACGAAGATCTCGTAACCATTTCCATTACCGCAATACTTTATTGCGCAAATCGGAATGCCTGATTTCCGAGCACCGTCTCTACACTCTGCCTGTCCGGAAACCGACTTCGACGGATTAACGCGCCACGCGAGTTCGCCTCTCGCTGCCATTCGCGTGGACGGTTTCCCAAACAGGGTTCGACGAAACCCACCTCTGTTCTCGGAGTTACAAAGATGAAAAAGACTCTCATGGTCGCTGCCCTCACGGGCGTTTTTGCAACGGCAGCACACGCTCAAAGCAGCGTCACGCTGTACGGCCTGATCGACGCCGGCGTCACCTACGCAAACAACTCGGGCGGTCACAGCCTGTGGAAGGCCACGAGCGGTACCGTCAACGGTAGCCGTTGGGGCCTGCGTGGTTCGGAAGATCTGGGTGGCGGTCTGAAGGCCATCTTCACGTTGGAAAGCGGCTTCAACATCATGAACGGCACGGCTGGTCAGTCGAGCCGCATGTTCGGCCGTCAAGCGTTCGTCGGTCTGGCAAGCAACCAGTACGGTGCTGTCACCCTCGGTCGCCAGTACGACTCCGTCGTCGACTACCTGGCACCGCTGTCGAACACGGGTACGCAATACGGCGGCACGATCGCTGCTCACCCGTATGACAACGACAACCTGAACAACTCGATCCGTTTCAACAACACGATCAAGTACAGCAGCGTGAACTACGCTGGCTTCAAGTTCGGCGGCACGTACTCGTTCTCGAACAGCGATCAATTCGCGAACAACCGTGCGTACAGCTTCGGCGCATCGTACAACTGGGGCGGCCTGAACGTCGCAGCCGGCTACCTGCAGCTGAACAACGACGTCACGAACGCAACGTTCGCGAACGCAAACGGCCCGGCCGCTTCGGCATCCGGCGCACAAACCGGCGAATGGACGTTCCTGGCAGGCCGTCAGCGCACGTTCGGCGGCGGCGTGAACTACACGTTCGGCCCGGCAACGGCTGGCATCGTCTACACGCAGACGAACCTGTCGGACGCAACCGGCGGCGGCATCTCGGGTACGCAATCGGGCACGGGCTCGACGGGCGGCATCGCGTTCCGCGCAGACAGCGCACGCTTCCAGAACTTCGAAGGCAACATCCGTTACGCTCTGACCCCGGCACTGAGCCTGGCTGGCGCGTACACGTACACCCGCGCAAACCTGGGTGGCGGTGTCAACCCGAACTACAACACGGTTGCTCTGCAGTCGGACTACGCACTGTCGAAGCGCACGGACGTCTACCTGCAAGGCGACTGGCAACACGTGTCGGACAACTCGGCTGGCATCGGTGCTTACCTGAACGGTCTGGGTTCGGCTTCGACCCGTCAAGACCAGATCGCTGTGACGGTTGGTATGCGTCACCGCTTCTAAGCTTCACGCCGCTGGCCGTTCCGGCCAGCTGTGCAGCTGAAAAAGGCGCCCTCGGGCGCCTTTTTTTCGTTTACCGCGCCGCTCGCGCGGCCTTTACCGCGCTCAGGCGCCCGGCGCCGGATAACGCACGTCCAGCACGTCGATGGACTCCGGGCCCGTGGGTGTATGCAAGGTCACCTGATCGCCGATCTTCGCCTTCAGCAAGGCGCGCGCGATCGGCGAAATCCAGCTCACGTGGCCGCGATCCAGATCGATTTCGTCGACCCCGACGATCGTGATCGTATGCGCCTCGCCGTCCTCGGTGCCGTACTCGACCGTCGCGCCGAAGAACACCTGATCGACGCTCTCCTGACGGCTGCTGTCGACCACCTCGGCCAGATCGAGCCGCTTCGTCAGAAAGCGGATACGCCGGTCGATCTCGCGCAGCCTGCGCTTGCCATAGATATAGTCGCCATTCTCCGAACGGTCGCCGTTCGACGCCGCCCACGAGACCAGCTTGACCACTTCGGGCCGCGCCTCGTCGAGCAGATGCAGCAGCTCGCTACGCATGCGCTGATAGCCCGCGGGCGTCATGTAGTTCTTGGTCCCGGCGGGGATCTCGGGATGACCGGCTTCGAGATCGTCATCGTCGTCGGTCGTTTCTTTGACAAAGGCCTTGTTCATGATGGTTCGATACGTTCGATACGCTGCTGTACTGACACGTCTGCTTCACTGCCGCGAAGGTTGCGGAACGCCGCGCGCATGACGCTGCGGCCCTGCCTTCAGGGTACACGATGCGGTACACGAAGCGGGTCTGCAAACAAATTGCGATAAGGGGGCTTCCTTTTTTCGAAATCGTTGCTATAATCTCTTTTCTGTGTGCGGCTGTAGCTCAGTTGGATAGAGTACTTGGCTACGAACCAAGGGGTCGTGGGTTCGAATCCTGCCAGCCGCGCCACCTTTTCAGAGTTTTGCGTCAGATGTATCGTGCAAATCTCCAGTAACACTGCAGTAAGTAGTATCGCTTTAGCGTGCGGCTGTAGCTCAGTTGGATAGAGTACTTGGCTACGAACCAAGGGGTCGTGGGTTCGAATCCTGCCAGCCGCACCACCTTTCGAAGGGCCTTCCTCACCAGGAAGGCCCTTTGTCTTTGTAGCGCCGTTTTCGTGCGACGCCTTCCCTGCCCTCGCACCGGCAATCGCTAACGCGGTTGCGCGCCGATATCGCCGATCTGTCCATCCGGACGCGGCAAATCTTCCACGTCGCCCACATTGGCCGGCTCGGCCGTCAGTTCCATCTGCATGCCGGAGAGCGCCTGCGGCTGGCGCAGCATCGCTTCCACCTCGTCGCCGAAACGGCTGGTCACGAACGCGCGCAGCAGCGCCTCGCGCATCGTCGCGCCCTGCGCTTCGGCAGTGCGATGGCTGCCGACGAACTCCGCCACGCAGATCACCGCCTCGCCGTCGCGATGCTCGCGCACTTCCAGACGCTGCGCGCGGTCCAGCACGACGCCCGCGGCCTCCCACGACGTCGACGGCTCGAAGCGCCCGTCCCAGGCGCGCCCACGGTCGTTTCCGCGCACCGCGACAGTCTCGCCGCTGTCGGTGAAATAAATCTCGCGCACGAAGTCGGGCAGGCTGCGCGCCACCCAGTAGTCGAGCGCGAGGCCGGTGAGATCAGCTACGTTCATGGCGTGTCCTCGCTTCCGGTTGAAGAGCTTCGAGGCGGCGCGAACGAGCCGCGCCGGCGGGCCGCAGAAAGCCGGGCCCAAAAGAGATACTGAAGTGAGGCGGAGCCGCTCGGGCGCCGCGAAGATGGCGGCCGATGCAGCGGCCTGCGCCTGACAGCGACGCGCCGGGCGAACGGCGCGCCTGAAGCGACGATCGACTATCGGGCGTCGACGTCAGTAATCGGCGCGCTCGCGGTCGATACGCATGCCGCCGTCGTGGCGATGATGCCCCTCGTCGCTCGGCCGTTCGCGCGTGATGCGCATGACGTCCGGATTCGTCCGCACGCGGCGCATGACGTTCGCGAGATGCACGCGATCGCTCACCTGGATCACGAAGCGCAGCATGTTCGACTCCTGCGCGAGATCGTCGTCCATGGCGATGTGCACGATGTTGGCGTCGGCGGACGTGATGTCGGCGGCCACGCGCGCGAACACGCCCTTGGTGTTCTTCACGAGCACCTTCACGGCGACGTCGAACAGACGGCCAGGCTGCGGCGCCCACGCGACGTCGATCCAGCGGCCCGGATCGCGGCGATGAATGCGCTGCGCCACGCGGCAGTCGGTCGTATGGATCGCCATACCGAGCCCGATGCCGATGTAACCCATGATGTCGTCGCCCGGAATCGGACGGCAGCAGGCCGAGAGCTGCACCGACATGCCTTCGGTCCCGGTGATGACCACCGGCGGCGCATGCGGCGCGTTCGGATCGCGCGGCGCGTGGTGATGATCTTCGTCGTCGGCGTCGAGGCCCGTGACCAGCACTTCGATACGCTTGGCCATGACCGCCGCGACGCGCCGGCCGAGACCGATGTCCGCGAAAATTTCCTGGCGATTCTTGTTGCCGGTCCACTGCACGAGCTTTTCCCAAACTTCCGGCGTGATTTCCGAAAGCTGGTAACCGTAGCCCTTGAGCGCCTGGTCGACGAGACGCTCGCCGAGCTGCACGGATTCCGTGAGGCGCATCGTCTTCAGATAGTGACGGATCGCCGAGCGCGCCTTGCCGGTGCGCACGAAACCGAGCCACGCGGGATTCGGCTTCGAATACGGCGCGGTGATCACTTCGACGATGTCGCCGCTCTTGAGCTCGGTGCGCAGCGGCAGCAGCTCATTGTTGATCTTCACGGCGACGCACTGGTTGCCCAGGTCGCTGTGGATCGAATACGCGAAGTCGAGCGCCGTGGCGCCGCGCGGCAGCGCCATGATCTTCGACTTCGGCGTGAATACGTAGACGGCGTCCGGGAACAGGTCGATCTTGACGTGTTCGAGGAACTCGCTCGAATCGCCCGCCTCGCTCTGGATGTCGAGCAGCGACTTGAGCCACTGATGCGCGCGCTTTTGCACGTCGTTCAGGTCGGCGCCGCCGTTCTTGTAGAGCCAGTGCGCGGCCACGCCCGCTTCGGCGATCTCGTGCATCTTGCGCGTGCGCACCTGGAACTCGATCGGCGCGCCGAACGGACCCACGAGCGTCGTGTGCAGGGACTGATAGCCGTTCACCTTCGGAATGGCGATGTAGTCCTTGAACTTGCCCGGCACCGGCTTGTAGAGCGCATGCAGCGCGCCGATGCAGGTATAGCATTCGAGCGCCGACTCCACGACCACGCGGAAGCCGTACACGTCGAGCACCTGCGAGAACGACAGCTGCTTGTCGCGCATCTTCTTGTAGATGCTGAAGATGGTCTTCTCGCGGCCGGTGACTTCGGCGTCGAGCTTCGCGTCGCCGAGCGCGCGCTGCACCGCTTCCAGAATCTTGCTCACCACTTCGCGCCGGTTGCCGCGCGCGGCCTTGACGGCTTTTTCGAGCGTGGCGTAGCGGTTCGGGTTGAAGTTCTGGAAGCTCAGATCCTGCAACTCGCGATACGTGTTGTTCAGGCCGAGCCGGTGCGCGATGGGCGCGTAAATGTCGATGGTCTCGCGCGCCACGCGGCGGCGCTTTTCGGGCGGCACCGCGCCCAGCGTGCGCATGTTGTGCAGCCGGTCGGCGAGCTTCACGAGAATCACGCGCACGTCGCGCGCCATCGCGAGCAGCATCTTGCGGAAGTTTTCCGCCTGCGCTTCCTCGCGATTACGAAACTCCATCTTGTCGAGTTTCGAGAGGCCGTCGACCAGTTCCGCGACTTTGGCGCCGAAGCGCTCGGCGATCTCCGCCTTGGTCACGCCCTGGTCTTCGATCACGTCGTGAAGCAGCGCCGCCTGGATGGCCTGGGCGTCGAGCTTCCAGCCGGCGCAGATTTCCGCGACGGCGACGGGATGCGTGATGTAGGGTTCGCCACTCTGACGATATTGCCCGAGGTGGGCTTCGTCGCTGAAGTGAAACGCCGCTTTGACTTCCTTGATTTCCTCAGGTGTGAGGTAACCGGAAAGCGCCGCGGTCAGATTGGCGATGGAGACGACCCCGTGTTTGCGGGGTTGTTCCGGTGTAGCGGTCGGTCCGAACAGATGACGAAACGACTGTTCGAGAACCGCGTCGATGTAATTGCGCGCGGGGTTCGCGGTTTCCGCTTCCTGGTCCACGTCGGTGGCCGGCGAGGGCGTAGTGCTCATGTTCCCCTCCGTTTCAGGTCAGGCGTTAGCGGTTGCGCGAGATGCAATGCCCGGCAAACGCCGCCCGGCACGAATTACACGACTATGGGTACGGCAGATACGACAAATACGGCAGGTACAACGGATACAGCAAGGCGCCGTTAAACGGGCACCTTTTTCAGCATTTCCAGACCCACCTGGCCTGCCGCGATCTCGCGCAGCGCGACGACGGTCGGCTTGTCGCGGCTTTCGATCTTCGGCGTGTGGCCTTGGGCGAGCTGACGTGCGCGATACGTTGCGGCAAGCGCCAGTTCGAAACGGTTCGGAATCTGTTTCAGACAATCTTCGACGGTGATGCGGGCCATGTCGGGTTCCTTCTCATTCTCACAGGTTCTTATTCTACCTTATGTGCCCGATGCGCCGGGCTGCGGCTGATGTATACCCAGCTCGACGAAGAGCTCGGTGTGCCGCGCGTATTGCGACGTGAAGCGCAGACGCGTCGCGCTCACGATGTTACGCAGCTCCTGCAGCGCGCGATCGAAGTTTTCGTTGATGACGACATACTCCGCTTCGCTCGCGTGCGCCATCTCGCTGCCGGCCGCCAGCAGGCGTCGCGTGATGACGTTGGGCTCGTCCTCGCCGCGCTTGCGCAGACGGTCGGCGAGCGCGTCGAGCGACGGCGGCAGGATGAAGATTTCGACGGCGTTGCGGAATTGCTTCTTCACCTGCTGCGCGCCTTGCCAGTCGATTTCGAGCAGCACGTCATGGCCGATCTTCATCTGATCTTCGATCCACACGCGCGACGTCGCATAGTAGTTGCCATGCACTTCCGCGCTCTCGAGAAACTCGCCTTGCGCGTGACGCGACAGAAAATCGTCGACGGTCGTGAAGTGATAGTGCTCGCCGTCGCGCTCCTTCGAACGCGGCGTGCGCGTCGTGTACGAAATCGACAGACAGATCGCGCTGTCTTCGGCGAGCAGCGCGTTCACGAGCGTGGATTTGCCCGCGCCCGACGGCGCGACCACCATGAAGAGATTGCCCGGATAAACGCCCGCGTACGGATTGCGCGGTTTCGCTTCGGACTTGTGCGCACCGGCGCCGCTGGTCTGGTCGGTCATGTTCGTTGCTTCCTGTTTTACTGCTGTGTTTCTGCGTATTTCCGCGTGTTGCTACGCGTGTTTGCGCGCGTTGCCGCGCGCGCTTATTCGAGGTTCTGCACCTGCTCGCGCATCTGCTCGATGAGCAGCTTGAGCGTCATCGAGGCGTCGGCGAGTTCCTTGGCCGCGGCCTTCGAACCGAGCGTGTTCGCTTCGCGATTCAGCTCCTGCATCATGAAGTCGAGACGCTTGCCGACGCGGCCGCCCTTCTCGATCACGTGACGCGTTTCGGACAGATGCGCGGACAGGCGCGAGAGTTCTTCGGTGATGTCGATGCGGATGCCGTACATCGTCACTTCCTGGCGAATGCGTTCGGCGACTTCCTCACGCGACACGCTGCCGATATTGCCGTTGCCGTTCGTTTCCGGCGCGGCGATGCCGAGCGCTTCCTGCAGACGTTCGACGATCTTCTGCTGATGCTTGACGATCAGTTCCGGCACGAGCGGCGTGATCTTCGCGACGATCGTTTCCATCTCGGCGACGTTGGCGAGCAGCATGTTCGCGAGTTGCGCGCCTTCGCGGCCGCGCACGTCGATCAGGTCGGCGATGGCTTGCTTGCCGCAACCGAGCACCGCGTCGCGCAGCACGTCGGGCGCAACGCCGCTTTCCGCCAGCACGCCGGGCCAGCGCAGGATCTCTCCGGTACGCAGACGGCCCGAATCGGGAAACGCGTCGAGCACCGCGCGTTCGAGCGAGGCGAGCTGTTCGAGCGCGTCGCGGTTGAGCGCGCCGGCGTTGGCGCCCTGCTCGCTGCGCTGGATGTTGATGCGGATATCGACCTTGCCGCGCGAGAGCTTCTGCATCAGCATTTCGCGCAGCGTCGGCTCGACGACGCGCACGTCTTCCGGCATGCGGAAATTCAGGTCGAGAAAACGCGAATTCACGGTGCGCAGTTCGACGGACACGCTGGCGCCGCCAGTGCCCGATGCCGCCACCAGTTCGCGCGTGGCGCTGGCATAGCCGGTCATGCTGTAGATCATGGTTCGTCTCGCGTAAAAGCCATGCGGCGCGCCGGTTGCGGGCGCGGCTCACGGCGAGGAAAAATCGAGGCGCCCGGCGTGGACTCGTGCAATCGATGACGCGGGGCGGGGATTCGCCATTATCCCATTTTTGGCAGCACGCCCGCCCGTTCGGCAAGCCCCGCCGGCCGGCCCCGGCGGCGCGGCGCGCGCAAGCGTCCGCGCCGCGCCGCGACCCACGCTCCGCGCCCACCGTGCGAAGGCGCTAAAATTGCGGTTTCCCCCTCCTTTGCCGTGCCCCCGCACGCCCGACGATGACCCAATCCATCCAGCGCCCCTCCGGCCGCGCCGCCGACCAGCTTCGCGACGTCCGCATCACCCGCCATTTCACGAAGTACGCCGAAGGGTCGGTGCTCGTCGAATTCGGCGACACCAAGGTGCTGTGCACCGCGAGCGTCTCGGAGAGCGTGCCGCCGTTCCTGCGCGACAAGGGCCAGGGCTGGCTCACCGCCGAATACGGCATGCTGCCGCGCGCCACGCACACGCGCAGCGACCGCGAAGCCGCGCGCGGCAAGCAGACGGGCCGCACTCAGGAAATCCAGCGTCTGATCGGCCGCGCGATGCGCGCGGTGTTCGATCTCGAAGCGCTCGGCGCGCGCACCATCAACCTCGATTGCGACGTGCTGCAAGCCGACGGCGGCACCCGCACGGCCGCCATCACGGGCGCGTTCGTCGCGGCGCACGACGCCGTCTCGAAGCTGCTCGCGACCGGCCGCATCGAGCGCTCGCCGATCACCGACTACGTGGCGGCGATCTCGGTGGGCGTCTACGAAGGCATGCCCGTGCTCGACCTCGACTACGCCGAAGACTCGCAATGCGACACCGACATGAACGTCGTCATGACGGGCTCGGGCGGCATGGTCGAAGTGCAGGGCACGGCCGAAGGCGCCCCGTTCTCGCGCGACGAACTGAACGCACTGCTCGACCTCGCGCAAGGCGGCATCCGCACGCTGATCGAGAAGCAAAAGGCCGCGCTGGAGATCGCGCATGGCTGACACGGCTAACACCGCGCCCAACGCCGGCCAGAGCGCCTTGTCGGGCCGCGTCGTGCTGGCGTCGAACAACGCCGGCAAGCTGCGCGAATTCGCGGCGCTGCTCGGCGCGGCGGGCATCGAACTCGTGACGCAAGGCGAGCTCGGCGTGCCCGAGGCCGAAGAGCCGCACGTCACCTTCGTGGAAAACGCGCTGGCCAAGGCGCGTCACGCCGCGAAGCTCACCGGCCTGCCCGCCATCGCCGACGATTCCGGCCTTTGCGTGCGCGCCCTCGGCGGCGCGCCGGGCGTGTATTCGGCGCGCTACGCACAGCGCGCGGGCGGCGAGAAAAGCGACGCCGCGAACAACGCCCTGCTCGTCGCGAATCTGCAGCAACACGCCGACCGGCGCGCGTATTACTACTGCGTGCTCGCGCTCGTGCGCCACGCCGACGACCCCGAACCGCTGATCGCCGAAGGCCGCTGGCACGGCGAAGTCATCGACACGCCGCGCGGCGACAACGGCTTCGGCTACGACCCGCACTTCTACATCGCGGGCCTCGAAGCCACCGCCGCCGAACTCGATCCGGCGCTCAAGAACGCGTCGAGCCATCGCGCGATCGCCTTGCGCGCCCTGCTCGCGCGCCTCGAGGAGCTAGCGTGAGCCAGCAGCACCGCATCGGCATCGAAGTCGTGAAGTCGTTCACGATGCCGGGCAGCATCCGCCTCACGTCGCTGCCGCCGCTTTCGCTTTACGTGCATTTCCCGTGGTGCGTGCGCAAGTGTCCGTACTGCGATTTCAACTCGCACGAGTGGAAAGGCGACCGCTTTCCCGAGGACGATTACCTCGACGCGCTGCGCACCGATCTCGAACAGGCGTTGCCGCTCGTCTGGGGCCGCCAGGTGCACACGATCTTCATCGGCGGCGGCACGCCGAGCCTGCTCTCCGCGAAAGGGCTCGACCGCCTGCTCTCCGACGTGCGCGCGCTGCTGCCGCTCGACGCCGACGCGGAAATCACGCTCGAAGCCAATCCGGGCACGTTCGAAGCGGACAAGTTCGCGCAGTTCCGCGCGAGCGGCGTGAACCGGCTGTCGGTCGGCATCCAGAGTTTCAACGAGGCGCATCTGAAGGCGCTCGGGCGCATTCACGACGCGGCGCAGGCGCGTCACGCGGTGGAAGTCGCGGCGAAGACCTTCGACAACTTCAATCTCGACCTGATGTTCGCGCTGCCGCAGCAGACGCTCGCCGAATGTCAGACCGATATCGAAACGGCGCTCGCGTTCAAGCCGCCGCATCTGTCGCTCTATCACCTCACGCTCGAACCGAACACGCTGTTCGCGAAGTTTCCGCCCACCCTGCCCGACGACGACCAGTCGGCGGACATGCAGGAATGGATTCACGCGCGCACGGCCGAGGCGGGTTTTGGGCGCTATGAAGTGTCGGCGTACGCGCAGCCCGGACATCAGAGCCGCCACAACCTGAACTATTGGCGTTTTGGCGATTACCTCGGCATCGGCGCGGGCGCGCATACGAAGCTGTCGTTTCCGAACCGCATCGTGCGGCAGGTGCGTTACAAGCATCCGTCGACCTTCATCGAGCAGGCGCGCGCGGGCTCGCCGGTGCAGGAAGAGCACGAGGTCAGCGCGCGCGATCTGCCGTTCGAGTTCATGCTCAACGCGCTGCGGCTCGTGGAAGGCTTTCCGGTGCATCGCTTCATCGAACGCACGGGTTTGCCGATCACGACCATCGAACCGCAATTGCAGGAGGCGGAAAAACGCGGCCTGATCACGCGCGATTACGAGAAGATCGTGCCGACCGAGCTGGGTCAGCGCTTTCTCAACGATCTGCAGGAGCTGTTTCTCAAGGACCCGTCCTGACGTTTCGAGGCGCATTTCGATGCGCGCCGCCGGCGAGGCTGCCGACGCGCGCGCATTCCAGGTTACAATGCGCGCCTCCGGAGGTGTGGCAGAGTGGTTGAATGCACCGGTCTTGAAAACCGGCGAAGGGGTAACCCTTCCGTGAGTTCGAATCTCACCGCCTCCGCCAGAACGGAACACAAAACCCTGCAAATTCATACGTTTGCGGGGTTTTTTGTTTTTTCGGCCCACAAAATAACCCATAGGAAAAATTTGAGTTCTGTTTGCGAGTCGTTGTATGAGTCAACGGCAACGTACAGCGAGCAATCTACCCCAACTCCCTTGACAATCACCACCGCCGTGTAACGCGCATCCACCTCGGATGCGTAGGTTTCCCAATCGCGGCCATCGGATTTGAGAAACACCTCCAAGCATTCATTCTCGTTAGGTGCAGTCATTGAAACCTCGGGGTTGCTGCAGTTGAATGGTTGCTGAGCGATTGAAATTAGCAGGAGATGTCGTGTTTATGCGGGCGGTGGATTGATATGCAACAACAAGGTAGAAACCTCAAAACGCAGTAGCAGCCACGCGCGCCTGCAATGGGTCCTTCCCGGCTGGTCGAAGGCACCATATCGCCCAACCAAGGGGAATCAAAGGTGTACGCATGGCGCTACTTCCCGCACCTCCGCTGCCCCCCCTGAAAGACAGTGCGAACCTGGCGGCCCACGGTGCGAACACCACGGCCATAAACGCGAACCCCCACGAGAATTTTCCTCTGCGCATGACACGCTGCCGCCGACATTTGCGCACGGTGCGGTGCTGGCGGCGTGCCGCGTACCGAATTGAATATTCGAAAATTACCCCGTCGAGCGAGTCTAGCGGCGCGGTGCGCGGTTGATAAAAAATACAGGCTCCAGAGCCGCCAGCATGGCGACCGATGGAGAGGGGCGCCCCGCGCGAACCTTGCCGATGATCAAAACGCCTTCGCTGCACAATGCAAAGCGCATCGTTTGACGCCATTTCGAGGCGCTCTCTGATAGTGCATCCCCTTGCGTAATCCGACGATTACCGGTTAGCGGCGGAGGGTCCGCTGTGGCTGTGCCGGTCGCGTATCTGCACGGTTTCCATACCTGCAAGCGAACGGAGGCACGCACATGAGGCGTTATCTGTTGAGGCTAGGCGATAAATCCACGGCGGGCGGTGTTGTCCTGGAAGGCGCAGAAAACTGCACGCACCACGGCATACCGATTACGTTTATCGGAGCAAAGGTCTGGTGCGAAGGCTGTAAATCGCACGGTTATATCGAGTCGGCGGGGCCGCACCGCAACGCAACGATGCGGGGGAAGCAACAGGCGCTTGAAGACGATATCTGTATCTGCAAGTGCTCACCGCCGCCGGTTTTCAGTGCATCGCAGGCAAGCGCCTCTCACAGTTGGGACGACGAATGGGGGGACATGGGTTATGCAGCAAGCCTGGCCGCGTTACTCGACAGGCAGAGCGCCACACACGACGAACGGTTCAAGCTATGCGATCGCGCCGGAAACCCGCTCGCGGATACCTATTACACCGTTCGTTTGCCGTCCGGTGCAACGGTGAAAGGCGTAACAGATTCGAACGGCTATACCGCGCGCTATCAAACTGATGGCGAGTGCCGTATTGCCGTGTACATCGGCCACAAGGAGTAGTCGTGCCTACCAGACTTGCACTGAAAGACGATCGCACGACCACGGGCGGGTCCATCCTCGGGCCGGGATCGGACTGGTTTAACGAAGACGGTAGAGCCTTCGCGCTGGCCGAAGACAAGGCAACATGCGGCAACTGCAAAGGCGTGTGGCCGGTTGGTGGCACCGCCCATAATGTCATGGATGAAGGCCGTTCGTTCGTTAAGAACCTGGCACCAGTCTACTGTCCGTGCGGGAAAAAACGAGTACTTGCCAGCGGAGAATCGCCGTTCTTCTATTTAGAAAACGATGAGCCACTTGCAGCACAACCGGACGCGCTGTGCACAACGTATGACGAGCAATTCGCACTACGCGACGCGAACGGCACTCCCATAGCGAATGCGAATTACACCGTTCGGCTTCCAACGGGCGAACTTGAGCATGGCACGACGGACGCGCAAGGACGCACCGCGCGCTATCTCACAGATCGCGCTGATTCGATTCACGTCTATCTTGGTCACAGGGAGGAAATTTAAAATGCCGGATGCACTTGGAAGTGCAGTAACGAACACGAATCCGAATTCGTGTGTGAATTTGCAGACAGATCGTTTATGCAAGCCGTGGACAATTTCAGAATCCGGAATCACGTTTGTACAGGCATGGGAGGCGTTCAGGTCGCACCTTTACGACAACGATGGCGGCGGGAACGGTGGTAATACAACCGTTGGTTACGGACACCTAGTTCATGTTGGCCCGATATCTGGTGCTGCCTCAGAAACTCCGTTTTTGAATGGAATTACGCCCGCTCAGGGGCGGCAATTATTGATGCAAGATTTGATAGACCCGCAACGTATTGTGAATCATAGAATCAATGTGCCTTTGTATCAGTACGAATACGATGCTTTGGTCGACTTCGTATACAACCTTCGGCATCACAATGATGGGCTTCTCAATCTCGTAAACACGGGACACTACGATCGGGTTCCGGCGAAATTCATGGAATACACATCTGCCGGTGGTGCGCATCCTGCGGGACTTGTAAAGCGTCGTCGCGCAGAAGGTAACCTTTTCGGGGATGGAAACTATGATTCGAGCCACTAAATTTGGGGCTTTTTTGATTTCCGCATTGGCGTGCGCTGCCGTGAATGCGGAGGCCTCCTGCGAGGCGACAGCAAAAACTCGTGACGATTTTTTAGCTTGCACGAATGCAGAAACAAATCGCGTTTTGTCAAATGTAAAGCGCTTGTATGAAGCCATCCGTCCATCGACTAGTGGCGAAACGCGTATTGAATTGGATAAAAACTTCGAAAACTGGAAGGGGCGAATTCAGACAGACTGTGACTTATTGGGTAAGGCGTTCAATAATTGGGGGAATGACTACACACCGGATACTGATTTTCAGATCGCTGCCTGCCGATCCAAGATAGCCAATCAACAGCTTGAGTTCTATAGTTTCCTCACTTGCGCCGACGATTTGGAAACGTCCGCAAAGCCCAAATGTGATGCGCTAAAGAACGCATTGAAGTAGCGTTGCGCGAAGCTGCAAGACGCAGTTTGAAGGTGCATCGGGTACGCACATAAACTTTCAGCGCTTTTCAGCCCCGCTTCGGCGGGGGTTTTTTGCTCCGGCTACACGGCTTTTTTGCTGGCGGCGAGTTCGACAACGTTCTGTTTTGCCGGTCCCGCGTTCGCGTAGCGCGCCCAAGTCTCCATCAATTTCGTTCGCCCATCGAACAAATCGTCCCGCGCATACGCCGCTTCGGCCCGCTCTTTTATGCCGTGCGCCAGTGCCACCTCAATGACTTCGCTCCGGAAGTGCGTCGTCTCGCCCGCCCAATCGCGGAACGTCGGGCGAAAGCCGTGGCTTGTCAGATCGGCACGGCCCATGCGTTTAAGGACCGCCAGAAGCGCCATATTCGACAATGGTTTGTCCGGCTTGCCGGGAGAATGGAACAGCCAGTCGCTTTTGCTCCCGGCCATCGTCGCCTTGATGATCGACACGGCAGCGGGGTGAAAGTACGACGCGGTGTTCCTTGCCCATTTTCATCCGTTCGGCGGGCACGACCCAAACGTGCGCGGTCAGGTCAAATTCGTCGCGCCGTGCGCCAATGGTTTCGCCGGTACGCGCCGCCGTGCCTGCTTGCTGCTTCAGTTCGGTGATGAATGCGCCCAGTTCGGCTTACGGCAACGCCAGATGATGTTCGACTCGCTAGATCTTCGAGGACTTCGGTAACAACTTGTCCAGATGACCCCGCCAGCGCGCCGGGTTGTCGCCGCTGCGGTATCCGCGCACGGTTGCCCAGTCGAGAACGAGTCCAATCCGCCCGTCGCCCAAGCGCTGGCGTTTCGTCGCGCGGTAGCTTTTCATTTGGGAATCCGCCAAACCTATAAAATACGGGTTGGCCACGATTCCAGTGGCAACTGCACCCTGGCACCCCATGTTACGTTTATCAGAAATAAAACTCCCCCTCGATCATGCCGAACGCGAGCTTGATGCCGCCGTTCGCGCGCGCCTCGCCGATCTCGGCGTCGCGGCAGACGAGCTTGTCCGCTACACCGTCTTCCGCCGCGCGCATGATGCACGCAAGCGCTCGGATATCAAGCTGACCTATATCGTCGACATCGAAGTCAAGGACGAAGCGGCGGTGCGCAATCAGATCGTCGGGCAGCCGCATTGCGGGGTGACGCCCGACATGACGTACCGGTTTGTCGCGAAGGCGCCCGAGCACTCGACGCGTCCGCGTCCGGTGGTGATCGGCATGGGGCCGTGCGGTTTGTTCGCCGGACTCATCCTCGCGCAGATGGGTTTCCGCCCCATTATTCTCGAGCGCGGCAAGGCCGTGCGCGAACGCACCAAGGACACCTTCGGCCTGTGGCGCAAGTCGGTGCTCAATCCGGAATCCAATGTGCAGTTCGGCGAAGGCGGGGCCGGGACGTTTTCCGACGGCAAGCTGTACAGCCAGATCAAGGATCCGAACCACTATGGCCGCAAGGTGCTCGAGGAGTTCGTCAAGGCGGGCGCGCCGGAAGACATCCTGTATCTGAGCCGTCCGCACATCGGCACGTTCCGTCTCGTCAGCATGGTGGAAAAGATGCGCGCGACCATCCACGAACTGGGCGGTGAAGTGCGTTTCGAAACCCGCGTCGACGACATCGAAATCGATCAGGGCAAGGTGCGCTCGCTCAAGCTCTCGAACGGTGAAACGCTGCGCTGCGACCACGTCGTGCTGGCCGTGGGACACAGCGCCCGCGACACGTTCCAGATGCTGCACGATCGCGGTGTGTATATCGAAGCCAAGCCGTTTTCACTGGGTTTTCGCATCGAACATCCGCAGGGACTCATCGATCGCAGCCGCTTCGGCAAATTCGCGGGCCACAAGCAACTTGGCGCGGCCGACTACAAGGTGGTCCATCACGCCAACAACGGGCGCGCGGTGTACAGCTTTTGCATGTGCCCGGGCGGCACGGTGGTCGCGGCGACCTCCGAACCGGGCCGCGTCGTCACCAACGGCATGAGCCAGTATTCGCGGGCCGAGCGCAACGCGAATGCGGGCATCGTCGTCGGCATCACGCCGGAGGACTATCCGGGCGGCCCGCTGGCAGGCATCGCGTTCCAGCGCAAATGGGAAGAGCGGGCGTTCGAGCTCGGCGGCGGCAACTACCAGGCGCCGGGTCAACTGGTCGGCGACTTTATCGCAGGCCGGCCGTCGACGTCGCTTGGCTCGGTCGTGCCGTCGTACAAGCCGGGCGTGCACCCGACCGATCTCAGCACGGCGCTGCCCGACTACGTGATCGAAGCCATCCGTGAAGCCCTGCCCCAGATCGACAAGAAGATCGCAGGCTTTGCGATGCACGACGCCGTGCTGACCGGCGTCGAGACACGCACGTCGTCACCCATCCGGATTCGCCGCAAAGACGATTTCCAGAGCCTGAACGTCGAAGGTTTGTATCCGGCCGGCGAAGGCGCCGGTTACGCAGGCGGCATCTATTCGGCGGCCATCGACGGCATCGAAGTCGCACAGGCAGTGGCACTCGATCTGGCATCGACGCAAGCGTCCTGATCGTGGCCAGGAGGCGGCTGGAGGGATGTGTCCGCACGTCCCTTAGCTCGCCTGGCTGCGCGACCTGATGGCAATCCGCGCTCGTGATATTCGCACCGAGCCGCATGGCGCCGCATTGCGCCGCCGTTTTGACGCCATTTTGACGTCGAAACCCCGGCGGCCGATCCGGCCCTCCTCCTCGCACGACACACAAACGCCCGAATCGCCCGTCGAACAAAGCTCGACGACGATTTGCGCTCGCCGCGCGCTTTTTTAGGGTCGAGTAATGAATTCGCCCATTTCATACACCATGCCAGAACCCGGGTATAACCCTAGGTGAAAACCCTAGTATTGCGGTAAACTATCGCCTGTTCAGGGGATTACTCACCATGCCGCATCGTTTCCAGGTCTTCGAAAAGCTGGCCTTTTCACTCGTCGTTCTGTCTGCCGTGATGTGCTCGGGCTACATCGCCTGGGAAAGCTCGCCCGATCTGCGCGCGAACGTGCAAGTCGGCAAGGAGCTGTTCCTCAAGAGCGGCGAATACTCGTACGCCTGCGCGACCGTGACCGCGGATCCCTGCGCGCAATTCCCCGTCGAATAAATGCATCGGCGCCTCGGCGCATCAACGAACGCATAAGCGCCCCGGCGCACACAACTCGCCAGTACCGCGCCCTCGCGCGGGAGAGTTCGGATTGCATCCCGCACCGTTTCGTCTAAGCTCGAATCTGGTTTCGCACTCGAGCCTGGACAACATGCTCATCCGCGTCCGTACGCGCAGCGGTCACGACACCGCGAGCGCCCGCCGCACGAACATCGCTCACACCGCGCATGCAGCATCGCTGCGACGTCTCGGCGCGATCCTGCTGCTCGCCCTTACAAGCGCCTGCACGATCACGCCGCCGCCGCGTCCGCTGCTCGTGATTCCGCCCGAAGCCATCAACAGCACGACGCTCGATCAATATCGCGCCGCCGTGGCGAAGCACATCGTCGAGCGTAATCCGACGTCGGTGCTGCACGGTTCGCCTCAGGCGATGCTGCGCTCGCTCGTGGTCGTTTCGTTCACGGTCAATCGCGAGGGCCAGGTGGTCAAGTCGTCGGTCTATCGCACCAATGGCGACGACGACGCCGAATCCACCGCGCTCGCCACGCTGCGTCACGCGGCGCCGTTGCCGCCACCGCCGCCGCGTCTGCTCAACTCGGTCGGTCAGATCGAGCTGTTCGAGGACTGGCTCTTCAACGACAACGGCAAGTTCCAGTTGCGCACGCTCGCGTCGCCGCAAGCGCAAAACTACAACTGATCCGCAACGCGCCTTTCGATGCGCCCGCGCGAGGCTTGCTTACGCCTTGCTGCGCGGCGCGCCCGCTCGTTATAATTTTTCGCTATCCCTAGCCGGTATCCGCCCGGCCACGCCTTCGACCGTCGCCACCCGCGCCGCGCCGATGCGCGCTTCGACCGTATCTGCATCGTGCCCGCGCCTATCCGCGCGCGCCGGACGGTCCACGCCTTCGCGCGCACAGCCCACGCTGCGCGATGCATACTGACGACTCGTTGCCGGCTCATGGATGTTGCTGCGGGATGCCCTATCGGCATCCGCGCCCGCCCGCCGGACTTCGAAACCTGCACAAAGACGCACGCGCCGCGCCTTGCGCCCTCGCCGCCGCCCTCGGCCCGGCGGGAAAAGCGCGTCAGCGCGCGTCACAATGACTGGAGACCCCGATGTCCACCTCCCCGCTTTCGTCGGCGAGCGCCGACCAACCCGATGCCGCGCGCCAGCAAAGCACGGCGCGTGTGATCTTCGCGAGCTTCATCGGCACCGCGATCGAGTTCTACGACTTCTATGTGTACGCAACGGCCGCCGCGCTCGTGATCGGCCCGGTGTTCTTCCCGCACGGCTCGGCGACGGCCCAGGCGCTATCAGCGTTCGTGACCTTCGGCATTGCATTCGTCGCGCGCCCGATCGGCTCGTTCCTGTTCGGCCATTTCGGCGACCGCATCGGCCGTAAATCGACGCTGGTGGCCTCGCTGCTCGTGATGGGTCTCTCGACCACGCTGATCGGCTTCGTGCCCGGCTACGACTCGATCGGCAGCCTCGCGCCGATTCTGCTGTGCGTGCTGCGCTTCGGCCAGGGCATCGGCCTCGGCGGCGAATGGGGCGGCGCGGCGCTGCTCGCGACCGAATACGCGCCGCAAGGCAAGCGCGGCTGGTTCGGCATGTTCCCGCAGCTCGGACCGTCGGTCGGCTTTCTCGCGTCGAACGGACTGTTCTTCGGCCTCGCCTCGACGCTGACCGACCAGCAGTTCCGCGACTGGGGCTGGCGCGTGCCGTTCATCGTCTCGGCGGTGCTCGTCGCGCTCGGCCTCTACGTGCGCCTGAAGATCGCCGAAACGCCCGCGTTCAAGGCCGCCGTCGAGCGCGACGAGCGCGTCAAGGTGCCGGTCGCGACGCTGCTGTCGAGCTACTGGTGGCCGACGCTGCTCGGCGCGCTGGCGATGGTGGTCTGCTACACGCTGTTCTACAACGCGACGGTGTTCTCGCTCTCGCACGGCGTGACGGCGCTGCATATTCCGCGTCCGACCTTCCTCGGCATGCTGTGTATCGCGGTCGTGTTCATGGGCATCGCCACGCCGATTTCGGCGGCGCTCTCCGACCGCTTCGGCCGCAAGCCGGTGCTGATCGTCGGCTGCATTCTGGCGATCCTCTCGGGCTTCACGATGCAGCCGCTGCTCGGTAGCGGCTCGCTGCCGCTGGTGCTGCTGTTCCTCGTGATCGAGCTGTTCCTGATGGGCGCCACCTTCGCGCCGATGGGCGCCCTGCTGCCCGAACTGTTCCCGACCAGCGTGCGCTACACCGGCGCGGGCGTAGCGTACAACCTCGGCGGCATTCTGGGCGCGTCGGTTGCGCCGTATATCGCGCAGGTGCTGGCCGCGCGCGGCGGTCTGTCGTGGGTCGGCGCCTACGTGTCGATCGCGGCCTGCGTGAGCCTCTTCGGCGTGCTGTGCATGCGCGAAACGCGTCATACGTCGCTGACGTGATGCACTGAATCGAGCAAGTCGAAACGAAAAAAGCGGAATCCGGGTAATCGGATTCCGCTTTTTTTCGTCCTTTTTTGTCCACTTTGTGCGCGCGCGGCGCGTGCCTATACTCGATAACGAGGCATCAACACGGTCCGCGCATTCGCGCCAGGGAGGCCAACGATGAACCTGCATCTGAGCAATGCCGATCTCGTCCTGATGATCGCGCTCGCACTTGGCATCTCACTGGTTCTGGCCTTCCGTTTGAGTACGCGAACGTTGCGCGCGGTGGTTCTCGAAGCCATCGTCGCGAACGTCGCGGCCATCGCGGCGGTCATCGCCGTCGAAATGCTGCTGGCCTGAGCGCGCCGCTCGCGTCGGCATCATGCTCAACGGTAGTAGTAGCCGTGATGGTAGCCGCCGCCGTAGTATCCGCCGCCCGGCGGCACCACGATGCATCCGCTCAGCGACGCCGCGAAAAGCGCACCTGCGATCAGGGTAAGCGTCAATCGTTTCACTTCGTTCTCCCATCGAGTCAATGTCTTGCGTCCGGCGCGTTCCGCAAGGGAATCGCGTGCAGTGGACGGTTGCATTGAACACGACGGCGCGCATCGCAGGCGTTGCAATTTGTAAGCAGCGGTGTGGCCCGTGTTACAGCCCGCGTGCCTTCTTACGCCGACAGGCGCGCACGCCGCGCTGCATGCAACACAGGCACGACACTTTTAACAACCTCGTAATAAGCGATGCGCGGGAAACGGCCGGGAAATGTGCGGATGAATGCGCCGAAGATGGACGAATCGCACGCACAAAAACAACGGGCGCGCGATGAACGCGCGCCGCGAAATACCTCATCGAACTGCTGAATTCAGCCGCTGAAAATCACACGCTCGACACGAGCGGCGCTTTCGGCGTGCCGTCCGCATTGCGCGCGGGATACACGCGATCGACGGCATCGATTGCCACCGAAACCGGCGGCACGTGATGACCGTCGCCGATCGAAATCGAGCGATTGGGCGCACGCACGCCGAGGTGCTCGGCATTGGTCGCCACGAAGATCATGATGGTTGGCTTGAGCAGCGCGTGCGCGAGGTGCACGAAGCCCGTATCGGTGCCCACGACGAGCGCCGAATCCTCGATACGCTGCGCGACCTGCGTGACCGTGAGGCGCGGCAGGATCGTCGCGCCAGGCACGAGCGCCGCGATCTCGCGCGCGGTGGCGTGCTCGGCGTCGGAGCCCCAGGGCAGCTCGATGCGCAGACCGCGCGCGACCAACGCGCGGCACAGCTCGCCCCAATGCTCGACGGGCCACTTCTTCTCTTCCTTCGAGGTCGCGTGGAAGATCAGCGCGGTGGGCGCGTCGGGCGCGGGCAGCGCGTTGCCGTCGCGCGGAATACGCATCTGGAAATCGGGCGGCGTGTCGATCGTGTAGCCGAGCGCTTCGCCTGTGCTGATGCGCATGCCGAGCCACGCATCGCACTTCGGACGCGGACCGAAACGGCCGTTGTACGCGAACGCCGCGCCGCGCTCGCCGAGATCCTGCGCGAGATAACCGAAGCGGCGGCGGCCACGCGCGAGAAACGCGATGATCGCGCTTTTGTAGACGCCGTGAATATCGATGACCGCGTCGTAGCGATGCGCACGCAGCTCCGAGATCGACTGCCAGATCGATTTGAAATCGCTCCAGCGGCGCGCTTTCTTGAAGCGGCGCAGCGGCGCGCACAGCACGCGATCGACACCCGCGTTCCATGCCACGATTTCCGCGAAGGCATCGTCGACGGCCCAGTCGACGATCACGCCAGGGTGCGCGCGCTGGACATCGGCCACCACGGGAAGGGCTTCGACGACGTCGCCGAGCGAAGTCACCTTGACAATCAAGACTCGTTTCATTGTGCTGCGGACCGACGAAGGCCCAATTCAGTGATTTGCCTGCATTTTTCCGTGATTTTAACGGACGAAGCCTGGCGCGAGTGACGGAATCCGCGTGGGAATACGCAGGTTTTCCCTGCCCTGATTGCTGGCTTGGCCGATTCGGCGGGATGGCAGTCTCGCGAGAACGCGCGCAGCCACTATGCGCCCTCTTTTTCGCCCGCGCAAAACAAGGAGCCCGACGCGCGGCAACGGGCGAAGTTCGCACCGCTGCCGCGCGCCGGGCTCCCGCCTGGCGGCTTGCGCCGCGAGCGGCGCATCACGCGAGGAATGTCAGTAGATCACGACGGGCGCGGGCCGCACGTACATGGGCCGCGCCGGCACGACGACGCAGCCGGCCAGCATGATCGCGAGCGCCGCGGCGGCGAGCAGTTTCCTGCTCATGATGTTCTCCTCAAGCGGATGGAAGGGTCGACGCGTGAATCCACGCGAAGCGCGCGTGGCTCAGCGTGGCTTAAGCGGCCCAGTGGCCTTCGACCCAATGCCAGTTCGGACCATGCGCGATCCAGTGGCCCGGCACCCAGTGATAGCCCACGCGTTCGGCTTGCCAGTGGCCGCCGATCCAGACGTAGCGGCCGTGATCCCAGCGCCAGTGGCCCTTGTCCCAGACGTAGCCGGCACGCGGCGCGGGCACGACTTCGATGCGCTCGACGGGCGGCGCGCTCGGCGCAACGACGATGACTTCGGCGAACGCAGGCGCAGCGACGGCGCACGCACCGGCGACGACGATCGCGGTTTTGGCAACGAGCAGGCGGATGGAATTGTTCATGTTGATCACCCTTGAGTAAGACGCCATGAGTGGCGTTACCGGATCAATGCGCGAGCACGACGCCGCGCTGACAGCGGCCGTGTAACCGCGCAGGGTGAAGTGAAACCGAATATTTCGGTAAGGTAAGGAATGCGCGAAACCGTTGAAAACGGCGCGGCAAACAGATGATGCAGACAGCGGCGCGAGACGTCGTGGACGCGGCCGCCGTCCGCCAAATTGAGATGCGCGCGGCGCAAACCGGCCGCGCGCGATGCCTGTTATCAGGCCTGCGGAATCTCGATCTTGACCTCGAGCACTTCGAGGTCGTCCTGGCGTTCGAGGCTCACGCGGATATCCTCGTCGGAGATCTTCACGTACTTCGAGATCACCGCGACCAGTTCACGTTGGAGAGCCGGCAGATAATCGGCGGGCGGATGACCGCCTGCGCGCTCGTGAGCGATGATGAGCTGCAGGCGTTCCTTCGCTACCGAGGCGGACTTCTTCTTCTCGCCGAGAAAAAACGAAAGAAACGACATGGCGTGCGCCTCCCTTACTTGCTACCGAACAGGCGCTGCAGGAGCCCCGGCTTCTGGTAATCGGTGAAACGAAGCGACTTCTCCTCGCCGAGAAAACGCGACACGACATCCTTGTACGCTTCCGCGACGTCGGTGCCGTCGAGATGGACAGCCGGCAAGCCCTGGTTCGACGCGTGCAGCACGGCTTCCGATTCCGGAATCACGCCGATCAGATCGATGCGCAGGATTTCCGAAATGTCCGACAGCGACAGCATCTCGCCTTCGTTGACGCGCTTCGGGCTGTAACGCGTGATAAGCAGATGCTCCTTGATCGGATCCTTGCCTTCGATCGCGCGCTTCGTCTTCGACGACAGCATGCCGAGAATGCGGTCCGAGTCGCGCACCGACGACACTTCCGGATTCGTCACGATGAGCGCTTCGTCGGCGAAATGCATCGCCAGCATCGCGCCCGACTCGATACCCGCGGGCGAATCGCACACGATGTATTCGAAGTCCATCTTGCGCAGATCCTCGATCACCTTCTCCACGCCTTCCTTCGTGAGCGCGTCTTTATCGCGCGTCTGCGAGGCGGGCAGGATGAAGAGGTTTTCGCACTTCTTGTCCTTGATGAGCGCCTGATTGAGGTTCGCTTCACCCTGAATCACGTTGATCAGGTCGTACACGACGCGGCGCTCGCAACCCATGATGAGGTCGAGATTGCGCAGGCCCACGTCGAAGTCGATGACCGCGGTCTTGTGGCCGCGCAACGCGAGGCCCGATGCGAAACTCGCGCTCGTGGTCGTTTTGCCGACGCCACCTTTGCCCGAAGTCACCACAATGATTTTTGCCATTCCCTTACCTTGCGTTCGTCAGTTTCTCAGTTTGGTCTCATCGCGTGCCGCTCGTGGGCGCCCCGCACATCACGCGCGGGCGCGCGAGCGGCGACTCAGGTGAGCCTCAACGGTTCGATCAACAGCTTTTCTTCGTCGAGCCGGATTTGCGCCGGCTTGCCTCGCACGTCGTCGGCGAGTGGAACTTCAGTGGTACGGTAGATGCCCGCGATCGAAATGAGTTCCGCCTCGAGGCTCGTGCAGAAAATGCGCGCGTCGTGATTGCCATGCACGCCCGCAAGTGCGCGGCCGCGCAACGGCGCGTAAATATGGATGTTGCCCTCGGCGATCACCTCGGCGCCGTTCGACACCATGCCGAGCACCACGAGGTCGCCCTTGGCGTAGACGCGCTGGCCCGAACGCAGCGGACGGTCGACCACCAGCGTGGGTTCCTTGGGCGCGTTGCGCGACGGGGTCTCGGCCAGCGTTTCCGTGGCGGGCTCTTCTGCGGCCGTCGTGGCGGGAAAGAGTTCCGGCTGCGCGGCGCCTTTGTCGGCTGAAGCCGGCGCATTGGCGGCTTCGGCCTGCGGCGCGGCGGTGTGTTCCGCGCCGGTGTCGGCGTCGGCGCCGCCCTTCGCGTGGGCGCCGCGCTTGTCGCGCGCTTCGAGGAACGGCAGTCCGGCTTCGGCGGCCCAACCGTGCTGGGCGGCCTGCGCGACCACGCCGACGGGGCGCATGCGCACGCTTTCGAGCAGGCGTGCGATGTCGCCGAGCGCGACCTGCTCGCCATCGGCGAGACGCCGGATGTCGATGGCCACGGTATCGTTGGCGAAGAATTCCGGGGTCGCCTCGAAGCGCCGCGTGAGTTCGGCGCGCATCGCATCGAGTTCAGTCGTTTTGACCACGAACAGAAGCGTATCGACTGAACCGCTCTTCAGTTCAAAATATGGCGATTTCCTGGGCGACATGGCGATCGGCGAAAAATTTTGCGTATTTTACAGGCGTCGACGCGCGCGGCCATCATTTTTAATGGCCTGGCATGCTGCGGCAAGGGGTCGAGGCGAGAACGACGCCGCGAACGACGTCATGACGGACGCCGTGCCGACGCCACGACACGCGGGCGCGGTGGCATCCGGCGCGTCACGACGGCATCGACGACAGAAACAGGAAACGAAAAGACAGCAGGGACGCGGCTAAAAAAACCGCAAAAAAACGGCGAAAAAATCGCAGCCGGCGCGCGGCCTCATTGCGCCGGGGCTGGCTGGGCGAGATCGGACACGTCGCGCACGAGCAGCGTTTCCCATTGCTCCGGCGAGTGCTGGCTACGCGCGTGATCGCCCGTGGGGCCGAAGCCGAGGCGCTCGTAGAAGCGCATGGCGGTGGTGTTCGAATCGGTGACCCAGGCATAGACCTGCGTCGCGCCTTCGCTCACGAGCCATTCGAGCGCCGCGTTCAACAGCAACTCCCCGCCACGCAGATGACGCACGGCAGGCGCCACCCAGAGCGCGAACACGAACGCGCGCCGCGCGGGCGCACTCTCGAAATTCGCGCCGATCAGCCCCGCCGGATGCCCCTCGGTATAGAGGATGAACGAGGTGGCCGCATGCGAGTCGGCATGGCGCGCGGCCGCCGCGTCGTAGACGGCTGCGTCGGCGGACAGCGCATCTTCGAGCGAGTCGCCGAACGCATAAGGTGCGTCGCGCAGCGAAGCGGTACGAAGCTCGCGGAGCACGGCACCCTGATCGGCAACGATACGGCGAACGGTCAGTGACGGACTCATGCAGTCGTAAACCCCAATAAAGCACTAACGCGTAGCTTTAACCGAACTGGCCAGAGAGTCAAATCCTTATTTGACGAAAACGTTCCCCGAGCGCAATCCGCGGGGAACTTCACCGCGCACTTGACAGAGCGGCCGAGCGGCCGCACACCCGCCATCACGGCGCTTCGTAGTTGCCCGTGCCGTCCGGCCAGGGCGTGAGCAGTTCGTAGCCGTCGTCGGTGACGGCGACCATGTGCTCCCACTGCGCGGAGAGCGAGCGGTCCTTGGTGACCACGGTCCAGCCATCGCGCTGCACCGTCGTGCCGGCGCGGCCCGCGTTCACCATCGGCTCGATCGTGAAGACCATGCCCGGCTTCAGGCGCAGGCCCTGCCCCGGCTGACCGTAGTGCAACACCTGCGGCTCCTCGTGATAGACCTTGCCGATGCCGTGGCCGCAGTACTCGCGCACGATCGAGAAGCCGTCGGCCTGCGCGCGCTTCTGGATCGCGTGACCGACGTCGCCGAGCGTCGCGCCCGGCTTCACCTGGCGAATGCCCGCGAGCATCGCCTCGTAGGTGGTGTCGATCAGCTGGCGACCGACCGGGCTCGGGGTGCCGACCGTGTACATGCGGCTCGTGTCCCCGAAATAGCCGTCCTTGATCACGGCCACGTCGATGTTGATGATGTCGCCGTCCTTGAGGACTTCGTTGCGACTCGGAATGCCGTGGCAGACGACCGAATTGACCGACGCGCAGATCGTCTTCGGAAAGCCGAGGTAGCCGACGTTGGCCGGCACGGCCTTGAGCGTGTTGACGATGAAATCGTTGCAGATCGCGTCGAGGTCGTCGGTGGAGACGCCGGGCTTGACGTGTTCGCCGATCATGGCGAGCACGTCGGCGGCGAGTCGGCCCGAGATGCGCAGACGTGCGATGTCGTCCGCGGATTTGTAGGTGATAGCCATCTGAGACTCAGGTGAGCGCGGCGCCGCCTGAGCGATCCGCCACGCATACAAAGGAGCAAACATGCATTGTACCGGGGCGCTGCCGCGCTCCGGCCGGCCGACATTCGGAACTGTCCGATTGTCCGCACACAAGCCGCCATCAAGAATGGGAATTATCTTACAACGACATGAGCGGAACGCCAGGTCATGGATTCATCCACCACTACCCGCACGGCGGCAACGGCCACGCCCCTGAACGTGCTGATCGCCCTGCCCACTTACGACAACTCGGTGCACTTCGACTTCGCGATGGCGCTCGCGCGCCTGATGGAGACGTTCAAGGCCACCGGCGTGGACTTCCAGTACATCCACACGGCCTCGTCGCACATCATCCGCGCGCGCAATTTCTTCGCCAGCTATTTCCTGAGCCACCCGGAATTCACGCACATCCTGTTTCTCGACACCGATATGGACTTCTCGCGCGAAGCCATTCCGCGCCTGCTGGCCGGCGACAAGCCGGTCGCCGGGATCGCCTGTCCGTATCGCCACTTCGAGCGCAACACGACCATCACGGCGGCGGACGTGGGCCTGACGCTGGCCGAGTGGCAGGAAAAGACGGTGGACTACAACACCGCGATGCTCGCCGACGCGCACGGTAACGTCTCGGTCGACAACGGCTGGAGCGAGGTGAACCACATCGGCACGGGTATTTTCCTCGTGCGCCGCGACGCGATCGAAGCCGTCGCGCCAGTCACGCAGCTTTATCGGCCGCCCGCGCAATACGCGCCCTATCTGCCCGACGGCCGCTTTCACGCGTTCTTCGATACGGTCGGCGAGCAAGGCGTGTATCTGTCCGAGGATCTGTCGTTCTGCCGGCGCGTGCGGGAGGTGGGACTGTCGGTGTGGGCGCTCGTCGATGAAAAGATCGTGCATCACGGCGCTTCGGCCATCTCGGGCACGTATCTGCGCGCGCTGGAGCGGCGTGGGCGAGATTGATTGAACCGTTAGCGTGAACCGTTAGCGCCGAAAGCGGCGCCACAAAGCAAAAACCCCCGCAGCGGTTAAGCATGCAGGGGTTTTCAGAATTTGGCGGAGAGGGTGGGATTCGAACCCACGGTACGGGGAAACCGTACGCCTGATTTCGAGTCAGGTACATTCGACCACTCTGCCACCTCTCCGGGGTACTGCTTTTTACTGCTTCTCAGGTCTTGGTCGGCGACCAGAGAAGCGAAGATTATAGAACATTATTTGAATCCTGCAAGCCCTTTTACGAAAAAAATTTCGAGAGCACCGCAGGATTCACGCGCCGATCAAACGTCCAGCGACAGACGCGAGACGCCGTTCATGTACGGACGCAGCGCTTCCGGCACAGTCACCGAACCGTCGGCTTCCTGATAATTCTCCAGCACCGCGACCAGCGTGCGGCCCACCGCGAGACCCGAACCATTGAGCGTGTGCACGAGCTCCGGCTTGCCCTGCGCGTTGCGATAGCGCGCCTGCATGCGGCGCGCCTGGAACGCTTCCGTGTTCGAGCAGCTCGAAATTTCGCGATACGTGTTCTGCGCCGGCAGCCAGACTTCGAGGTCGTACGTCTTGGTCGCCGAGAAACCCATGTCGCCCGTGCACAGCGTGATCACGCGATACGGCAAGCCAAGCTTCTGCAGGATGGTTTCCGCGTGGACGACCATCTGTTCCAGCGCGTCGTACGACGTTTCCGGCGCGACGATCTGGACCATTTCGACCTTGTCGAACTGATGCTGACGGATCATGCCGCGCGTGTCGCGCCCATACGAACCCGCTTCCGAGCGGAAGCACGGCGAATGCGCCGTCAGCTTGATCGGCAGCGCGCTGCCTTCGACGATGCTCTCCCGCACCGTATTCGTGAGCGAAATCTCCGACGTCGAAATCAGATACTGCGTGACGGTGTTTTCCGCGCCGCCCTTTTCCACGCGGAACATGTCTTCCGCGAACTTCGGAAGCTGACCCGTGCCGTACAGGATTTCCGGATTGACGATGTAGGGCGTGTACGTTTCCGTGTAGCCGTGCTGCGTCGTGTGCGTGTCGATCATGAACTGCGCGAGCGCGCGGTGCAGACGCGCGATCTGGCCGCGCAGCATCGTGAAGCGCGCGCCCGAGAGCTTCGCGCCCGTTTCGAAGTCGAGACCGAGCGGCGTGCCGACGTCGACGTGATCCTTCACCTCGAAGTCGAACGCACGCGGCGCGCCCCAGCGGCGCACTTCCACGTTGCCGCTTTCGTCGCGGCCCACGGGCACGCTCTCGTGCGGCAGGTTCGGCACGCCGAGCAGCAGATCCGAGAGCTTCGACTGGATCTCGTCGAGCTTGACCTGCGACGCCTTCATCTCGTCGCCGATGCCGCCCACTTCGGCCATCACGGCCGAGGTGTCCTCGCCGCGGCCCTTCATCGCGCCGATCTGCTTCGACAGGCTGTTGCGGCGCGCCTGCAGTTCTTCGGTGCGGGTCTGAATGGCACGGCGTTCCGCTTCGAGTGCGGAAAAGGCCGCGACGTCGAGGGTGTAGCCGCGGTCGGCGAGGCGCTTCGCGACGCCGTCGAGGTCTTTGCGCAGCAGCTGGATGTCGAGCATGGGATTGTGAGACGCAGTTTCGTTGTGTGAAGTGTCGATTTTAGCGCACCGGCGGCGGCAATCCGCGCGGCGCGGTGCGCCGGGGCTCGCGCCGGTGTTTCGGCGCGGGCCTCAGCCCTTGCGTTTGCGCTCGCGGATTTCGTCGCGATGCTCCTCGCGCCATTGCGCGTCGAGGTCGGCGAGGCGCGCGAGCTTTTCGCCGATCTTGCCTTCGAGCCCGCGCGGCGTCGGCTGATACCAGCGCGGCTCGCGCATGCCGTCGGGCAGATAGGTCTCGCCGGCCGCGTAGGCGTCGGGCTCGTCGTGCGCGTAGCGGTATTCGTGGCCGTAGCCGAGCTCCTTCATCAGCTTGGTCGGCGCATTGCGCAGATGCACGGGCACCGCGCGCGACTGATCCTTGCCGACGAAGCGCCGCGCCTCGTTGTACGCGTTGTAACCCGCATTCGACTTGGGCGCGACCGCCAGATAGATGACGGCCTGCGCGAGCGCGAGTTCGCCCTCGGGCGAGCCGAGGCGCTCGTAGGTTTCGGCGGCGTCGAGCGTCATGCGCGCGGCACGCGGATCGGCGAGACCGATGTCCTCCCACGCCATGCGCACGATGCGGCGCGCCAGATAACGCGGATCGGCGCCGCCGTCGAGCATGCGGCAGAACCAGTAGAGCGCGCCGTCCGGATTGCTGCCGCGCACCGACTTGTGCAGCGCGCTGATCTGGTCGTAGAACGCGTCGCCGCCCTTGTCGAAGCGGCGCAGGTTCTCGGCGAGCGCGCTGCCGAGCAGTTCGCCGTCGATTTCGCCCTTCTTCTGCTGGGCCGCCGCGCGCGCGACGATTTCCAGATTGTTGAGCAGCTTGCGGCCGTCGCCGTCGGCGGAACCGATCAGCGCGGCTTTCGCTTCGTCCGTGAAGGTCAGCCCGCCCAGCTCGGTGGCGGCGCGCGCGAGCAGCTCGCCCTGCTCTTCCTCGTCGAGGCTCTTGAGCACGTAGACGGCCGCGCGCGAAAGCAATGCGCTGTTCACCTCGAACGACGGATTCTCCGTGGTCGCGCCGACGAACACGAACAGGCCCGACTCCACGTGCGGCAGGAAAGCGTCCTGCTGGCTCTTGTTGAAGCGATGGACCTCGTCGACGAACACCAGCGTCTGATGACCGTGCGCGCGGTGCAGTTGCGCCTGCTCGACGGCCTCGCGGATATCCTTCACGCCCGAGAGCACGGCCGAGAGCGCGATGAATTCGGCGTGGAACGCGTCGGCCATGAGGCGCGCGAGCGTGGTCTTGCCGACGCCCGGCGGCCCCCAGAGGATCATCGAATGCGCTTCGCCCGACTCGAACGCCACGCGCAGCGGCTTGTTCGGTCCGAGCAGATGCTTCTGGCCGATGACCTCGTCGATGGTGCGCGGACGCAGTCGTTCGGCGAGGGGGACGTTGGCACGGGTTTCTTCAAACATGACGTTTTCGCGATAATGTCGGCTAAGTGACGCTGCGGCGAGGTTGCAATTGAGCTTGCAATGCGTGCTGCACGGCCTGGGCGCTGTTCGCGCCCTCAAACCGCGCCGCCGCGCCAGCCCTGCATTATGACAGCCAGCGCCGGCGCGCGAGGCACGGCCGGGCCGACGGCGGTCGCCGTGAAACCGGGCCGGACAAAGCGCCAGACGAAACACACGAGAGACACAGGCGAGACACACCACGCGCACGACGCGTCAGCCGGACAGCCGCGCCGCGCGTTGAGAGGCCAGCGCGCGCCGCCCGCCGGCCAGCAAAACATCAGACATACGACACAGAGGACACGCTTTCCCATGACTCAAGACCCGCAAGCCGGCGCCGACGCCGGCTCGACCTACGCGCCCAACGTGCCCGTGCCCGACGCGCGCCGCCAGTTCCGCACCGGCGACGCCTTCGCGCTGTGGTTCTCGCTCGGCATCGGCCTGCTGGTCGCGCAGGCGGGCGCCCTGCTCGTGCCCGGCCTTTCGCTGCCGCACGCCCTGCTCGCCATCGGCATCGGCAGCGTGATCGGCGTCGTGCTGCTCGCGCTCGCGGGCGTGATCGGCACCGACACCGGCCTCGCGGCGATGTCCTCGCTGCGTCCGACGCTCGGCATTCGCGGCGCGTCGATTCCGGCCGTCATCAACATGGTGCAACTCGTGGGCTGGGGCTCGTTCGAGATCATCGTGATGCGCGATTCCGCCGAAGCGCTCGCCAAACAGGCCTTCGGCCTCTCGATGCCGCTCGTCTGGACAGTGATCTTCGGCTTGCTGGCGACGCTGCTCGCGATCAGCGGCCCGCTCTCGTTCGTGCGCCGCTTCCTGCGCACGTGGGGTATCTGGCTGCTGCTCGCGGGCGCGGCGTGGCTCACGTGGAGCCTGCTCGCGCGCCACGACATCCATGCGCTGATGCAGCGTCCCGGCACGGGCGACATGCCGTTCGGCAGCGCCATCGACCTCGTGGTGGCGATGCCGCTTTCGTGGCTGCCGCTGATCGCCGACTACACGCGTTTCGGCCGCAAGGCGGGCGAAACCTTCCGTGGCACGCTGTTCGGCTATGGCATCGCGAACCTGTGGTTCTACGCGCTCGGCGCGATCTACGGCCTCGCGGCGGGCGGCGGCGACGCGCTGCTGACCACGGCGCTCGCGCAGGCGGGCGGCGGTTTCGCGCTGCTGCTGGTGCTGATCGACGAAATCGACAACGCTTTCGCCGACATCCACTCGGCGGCCGTCTCGACCGGCACGTTCTGGACGCGCGGCAGCGTGCCCTGGCTGTCGGCGGCGTTCGGCGCGATCTGCACGCTGATCGGCCTCGTGGTGCCGATGGCGAAGTACGAGAACTTCCTGCTGTTCATCGGTTCGGTGTTCGCGCCGCTGTTCGGCGTGGTGCTCGCCGATCACTTCATCGTGCGCCGCCGCCGCATCGACGCCAATGCGCTCGCCGATCTGAGCGGCACGTACGGCTATTCGGGCGGCTGGCACGTCAGCGCGTTCATCGCGTGGGCGCTCGGCATCGGCGCGTATCACGCGCTCAATCAATGGCTGCCGAACCTGGGCGCGACGTTGCCCGCGCTCGTCGTGGGCGCGCTGTGCTATCTCGTGCTCGCGGGACGCCGACGCGCGGCCTACGCATAACGCCCGGCCCGACGCTCGCGCCATAAAAAAACGCCACGCTTCGCAGCGTGGCGTTTTTGTTTTCAGCCCTTGAAAAGCGGCTTATTCGCAGTGGCCGCAGCCGCCGTGCGAGTGATCGTGACCATGCGCGTGACCATGATCGTCGGTCGGCAGATGTTGCGCGGCCTGCGCCGTGATGCCCAGACGCGACAGCAGCTTGCGGTCGGCTTCCGCCTGCGGATTGCTCGTCGTCAGCAGTTGATCGCCGTAGAAGATCGAGTTCGCGCCGGCCATGAAGCACAACGCCTGGAGCGCGTCGTCCATCTGCTCGCGGCCCGCCGAGAGACGCACCATCGCCGTCGGCATGGTGATGCGCGCGATTGCGATCGTGCGCACGAATTCGAACGGATCGATCGGCTCGGTGCCTTCGAGCGGCGTGCCCGTCACCTGCACCAGATTGTTGATCGGCACCGACTCCGGATACGGCTCCATGTTCGCGAGCTGCGCGATCAGGCCCGCGCGTTCGCGACGCGATTCGCCCATGCCGACGATGCCGCCGCAACACACATTGATGCCCGCGTCGCGCACGCGTTCGAGCGTCTCCAGACGGTCCTCGTAGGTGCGCGTCGAGATGATCTTGCCGTAGTACTCCGGCGAGGTGTCGAGGTTGTGGTTGTAGTAGTCGAGGCCCGCGTCGGCGAGCGCCTTCGCCTGGTGATCTTCGAGCATGCCGAGCGTCACGCAGGTTTCGAGGCCCATCGCCTTCACGCCGCGGATCATGTCCTTGATCGGCTCGAGATGGCGGTCCTTCGGATTGCGCCACGCCGCGCCCATGCAGAAGCGCGTCGCGCCGTTCGACTTGGCCACGCGTGCGGCGTCGAGCACGGCGTCGACGGCCATCAGCTTGCCGGCTTCGAGTTCGGTTTCGTAGTGCGACGACTGCGGGCAGTACGCGCAATCTTCCTCGCAGCCGCCGGTCTTGATCGACAGCAGCGTGGAAAGCTGCACGGCGTTCGCGTCGAAATGTTCCCGGTGCACTTGCTGCGCGCGGAACATCAGGTCGTTGAAGGGCAGCTCGTAGAGCGCGGCGATGTCGGCGACCTTCCAGCGCGCGGCGGCTTCGGCGGCGGCGTGGGCGCTCGGCGCGGTGGCCTTGAGCGAAGTGATGTCGATGTGGGTTTGCGTCATGATGTCGGCGTCCTTGGTGACGTTTTGACTGTTGTAGCGGGACACGCGCTTATTGCGTGCTTATTGCGCGCTCATTGCGCGCGCATTGGCGCAGGTTGCGGCGCCAGCGCGGCGAGCCGTGCGAGCAGCGTGTCGATGTTCAGGTGTGCGGCGGCATCGTCGGCGCTCGCGCCGCGCATGTGCGGCACGACGCCCAGCAGCGGCGCGCCGAACTGGGCGGCGAGTCGCGTGCGCAATGCGTCGATGTTTTCTTCGGGGAACGTCATGTTCGGGTCGATGCGGTTGGCGACCCAGCCCGCGAGCTTGAGCCCGCGCGCGGCCACGGCCTCGGCGGTCAGCAGCGCGTGGCTGATGCAGCCGAGCCGCATGCCGACCACGAGCACGACCGGCAGATCCAGCGCGACCGCGAGATCGGCGGTGTCCTGCTCGTCGGTGAGCGGCACGCGAAAGCCGCCCACGCCTTCGACCACGACGGCGTCGGCGCGCGTGCACGCCTCGCGATGGCTGTCGACGATGCGCGCCATGTCGAGCGTCACGCCTTCGAGCGCGGCGGCAATGTGCGGCGCGGCCGGTTCCTTGAGCAGGAACGGCGTGCGGATTTCCGGCGGCAGCAGCACGCTCGCGGCGGCGTCGAGCTGATCGGCGTCTTCGTTGTGCCAGACGCCGTCGCGCTCATACGCGCCCGCCGCGATCGGCTTGAGCGCCGTGGCGCGCAGGCCCGCGTGCGTGAGACCGCGCAGGATCGCGGCGCTGACGAAGGTCTTGCCGATTTCCGTGTCGGTGCCGGTGACGAAAAGCGAAACGGTCGAGGCGTTCATGCGTTGTGCTCCAGGGCCGCGCGGCTCGCTTGCTGCAGCGCGGTGTTCAAACGATCGAGGTCGGCGTCCGCATGCGCGGCGGACAACGAAATGCGCAGACGCGAGGTGCCCTCGGGCACGGTCGGCGGACGGATCGCGGGCACCCAGAGGCCGTCGCGCTCGAGTTCCGCCTGCAGCGAGAGCGTCGCGTCGTTCGCGCCGATCACGAGCGGCTGCACGGCCGTCATCGAATCGACGGGCAGCCAGCAGGTCTGCTTGAGCATCGCGCGCGTGCGCCCGATCAGATGATTCAGATGCGCGCGGCGCGCATCGCCCTCTTCCCCGCCGATGATGCGCAGGCTCGCGGACACCGCATGCGCCACCGACGGCGACGACGCCGTCGTGAAGATATACGGACGCGCGCGCTGCACGAGCCATTCGATCACGGTGGCGTGCGCGCAGACGAACGCGCCCGACACGCCCGCGGCCTTGCCGAGCGTGCCGACCATCACGAGCTGCGGCGAGCGCAGCGCGGCTTCGGCGATCGCGCCGCGGCCTTGCGGCCCGAGCACGCCGAAACCGTGCGCGTCGTCGACCACGAGCCAGGCGTCGTGCCGTTCCGCGAGGTCGACCAGACGCGCGAGCGGCGCGACGTCGCCGTCCATGCTGAACACGGTGTCGCTCACGATCAGCTTCACGTTCGCGTCGGAGGCGTCGAGCATCGCGCTCAGCGCGTCGGTGTCGTTGTGCGGATAGATCTGGATCTCGGCGCGCGACAGGCGTGCGCCGTCGATCAGCGAGGCGTGATTGAGCGCGTCGGAAAAGATCGTCGTGCCGCGGCCCGCGAGCGCGGTCAGCACGCCGAGATTCGCCATGTAGCCGGTGCTGAAGTACAGCGCGCGCGGCGCGTCGACGAAACCGCCCACGAACGCGGCGAGATCGTCTTCGAGCTGCGCGTGCGCGCGCGAGTGGCCGCCGAGCAGATGCGAGCCGCCGCTGCCCGCGCCGTAGCGCTGCGCGCCTTCGGCCAGCGCGGCGACGAGTTGCGGATGCGCGGCGAGACCCAGATAGTCGTTGCTCGCGAAGCCGATGGTTTCGCGGCCGTCGACCGTCATGTGCGCGTCGCACGGCGTGTCGATGGTGCGGCGGCGGCGGCGCAGGCCGCGCGCGTCGAGTTCGCGCAGGCCCTGTTCGAGCGTGTCGAGAAGCGGCATTAGAGATCCTCCACGACGGTCGCGTCGAACGTTTCGCGCGTGCGTTCGGCGAGATGCGCCTGCGTCTGCGCGTCGAGAATGTACGGCGGCATCACGTAGATCGTCGTGCCGATCGGGCGCAGCAGCAGTTCGCGCTGCAACGCGTGCTCGAAGAAGCGGCGCGAGAACGTGCGGGCGCGCGCGGGATCGTCGAGCTTCACGTCGAACGCGAGAATCGTGCCGCACTGGCGCATATCGCGCACGAGCGGATGCGCTTCGAGCGGCGCGAACGCGTCGCGCAGTTGCTGCGATTTTTGCGCGTTCGTGGCGGGCACGTTGTCGCGCTCGAACAGATCGAGCGTCGCGAGCGCGGCGCGGCACGCGAGCGGATTGCCCGTGTACGAATGCGAATGCAGGAAGCCGCGCGTGGTGTCGTCGTCGTAGAAAGCGGCGTAGATCTCGTCGCGCGACAGCACGATCGAAAGCGGCAGATAACCGCCGCTGATGCCCTTCGAGAGCGTCAGCAGATCGGGCCAGATGCCCGCCTGCTCGCACGCGAAGAACGTGCCGGTGCGCCCGCACCCGACGGCGATTTCGTCGGCGATCAGGTGCACGTCGAAGCGGTCGCAGAGCGCGCGCAGGCCTTGCA
Organism: Paraburkholderia sp. Ac-20347; assembly: GCF_017104805.1. Lineage (NCBI taxonomy): Bacteria > Pseudomonadati > Pseudomonadota > Betaproteobacteria > Burkholderiales > Burkholderiaceae > Paraburkholderia > Paraburkholderia sp. Ac-20347. The sequence continues at coordinate 50,231 of NZ_JAAGPN010000018.1, forward strand.
GATAGAGCGGATCGTGCATCGCCATGCCGGCGGCGCACTGCACGAGCGGCTCGACGATCAGCGCGGCAATGCGGCCTTCGCGTTCGGCGAACAGGCGCTCGACGTCGGCGAGCGCGCGGCGCGCGACATCGGCGGCGCTCTCGCCTTCGCGGGCCGTGCGCGCGTCCGGCGACGCCACTACGTGCGCGTGCGTCAGCAGCGGGTCGTAAGCATCCCTGAAGAGTTTCACATCGGTCACGCCGAGCGCGCCGATCGTCTCGCCGTGATAGCTGTTGGCGAGGCAGACGAATTCGCGCTTGTCGATCGCGCCCCGGTTGCGCCACGCGTGGAAGCTCATCTTCAACGCGATCTCGACCGCCGACGCGCCATCCGAGGCGAAGAACGCATGGCCGAGCGCGCCGCCCGTGAGCGCGCTCAGGCGCTCGGCGAGTTCGACCGCCGGTTCGTGCGTGCAGCCCGCGAGCATCACATGTTCGAGCGTATCCAGCTGCGCCTTGAGCGCGGCGTTGATGTCCGGATTGGCGTGGCCGAACAGATTGACCCACCACGAACTGATGGCGTCGAGGTAGCGGCGGCCTTCGTGGTCGTAGAGCCACGGGCCTTCGCCACGCGAAACGGCGACGAGCGGCAGGCGCTCGTGGTGCTTCATCTGGGTGCACGGATGCCAGACGGCGCGCAGGCTGCGCGCGATCCACGCATCGTTGGCAGTGCCTTGATGGAATGGGGTTGCGGAATTCAAGTACGGCTCCAGGTACGACAGCGGGACCGAGATTAGCGCGTTCGCCCGCGCAATGCACTACCCCTCAAAACCCCGCCAGGCAAGGCTTCGAGTGGGGTTCGGCGCGGTTCGCGACATCTGCGGCGGGATCGTTTTAAAAGCCCGAAAAAGACCGTAGATGACGACGGCAAAGTCATGCGCGCTTATGCAAAAAAATCCGGGCGCGCGCGAGCGCAGTCGTGCGCCGCACTCGCGCGTGAGCGGTATTTTTTAGGGCGACATCGAAAGCAGCGGCATTGAGGTCCGCCAGCGCCGGAAAAAAACGGGCGGCCTCGCGGGCCGCCCGATCCGGAACACACTGCAAACTTGGGAGTTGCCCGCGCGGGCTAATTGAGCCTTAAGTGCAGGACTCAGCGGCTCGCGAGCGAGTGCGACGACTCGGCGGCGTTGTCCGTGGCGTTGGCTGCGACGGCATGCGCGTCGCCGCTGTCGTTCTGCGCCGTGGCGGCGGTGTCGTTCGCCCACACCACGTTGCCGTTGACCGCGTAGAGGCGGCACGGATCGCTGCTGTGCTGCTGGCAGTTCGCGACGGCGACGGCCATCGGATTGTCGCCGCCTTCGGCCCACGACCACGCGCCCGAGTCGGAGACCGCGAACGCGCGGCTCGGATACTGCTTGAGGAAGTTGCGATAGCCATCGCGGCCGGCCTGGTCGAGGAACGGCACCGCGCCCACCGCGTCGATCGACGCATAGCCGGTCGCCTGCGGCGCGGCCGCCGTGGCCACGCGATACTGCACCGACGTGGGCATGCCCTGCTCGGCGAGGAAGGATTCGACCTTCGGCCACCAGACCTGCACGCCGTCGCGGTCGCCCACGAGGCGGTGCGCGTCGTTCTTGTACGCGCCGAAATCGATCAGCTTCGCGCTCGCCACGCTGCCGTTCTCGCTCGCCTGCGCCGTGCGGAAGGCCGCGAACATCTTCGTGACGAGATCGGGCGACCACACGGAGTCGTTGTCGCCGTAGAGCCAGAGCGAGGCCACGCGTGCCTTGCCGCCGTAGTCGCCGAACGCCTGGGTCAGGTTGCTCTGCCAGCCGGTGCACGCGTCCTGGCGCAGACCGCCCGAGAAGTTGATGAGCGCGCGCACGCCCTTCGCGGCTTCGGTGCCGTAAGCCATGGTGGCGAGGCCGCCGTGCGAGGTGCCCGCGACCACGATATGGCTCGCGTCGACGAAAGGCTGCTTCGACATGTAATCGACCGCCGTGGCGACGTCCGATGCCTGGCCCATGCCGTTGCTCGCGACGTCGCAGCCGTCCTGTTCGTAGGTGCCGCCCGAACCGGCGAAACCGCGGCGGTTCGGCGCGACGACCACGTAGCCGCGACGCACGAATTCGCGCGCGAACGACATCGGATCGCTGCGCGCCTGCAGACGCGGATCGCCTTGAATCTTGCCGTGATTGAACACCACCATCGGGAACGGACCGGGACCTTCCGGACGATACACAGTGGTTTCGAGCGTCACGCCGGGCTCGTCGACGACGGGGATCTGGATGATCTGCGCGTTCATGTCGGCGTGGACGACGGGGAGATACGCGTCGTCGAGCGCGAGGCGCGCCACTTTGGCGTTGCCGAGCGGGCCGCCCGCATTGGCGTGCTGGGCGCTCTTGGACGAGGATGAGGGCGAAGCGGAGAGCGCCGATGTCGTATCGGCCAGCGAGGCGGCGTAAGCGTTCGACAGCGCGACCGACAGCACGCACGCCGTGCCGGTCACTGCCCATCCGGTAAGAAGCTTCCTGAACGCCATCTGCTGCACCTGCCCGCGAAAATTCCCGCTGTCAATCTGACTACCCGAGCGACTCACCCGCGACCTGTCCGCTTTCGCAGGACACAACAGGACACCGCTGCGCGTGGCCGGAGCCTTAAGCGCGTTCGTGACCCGTCGCGGGGAAGAAACCGATCGGAAAACCTGTGCGGCACCGTTCTGTTGTCGACCAGACCCGCCGCCAGCGTTCGCCCGGGATGCCACGGCGAAGCGTCGAAAAAGTGCTTTTTCAACATTCGCTTACGTGGCGGACGAACACCGTGATTGCATCCTCGCACGACAAATAATTGTTGTGCAATTCAGTAGTAACCCGGCATAAGGCATGCCAGCGGCGCGCAAGCCTTGCTGCGCGGCGGCTGCGGGAATTTCGGCCGGTTTGCGGCGCGATGGAATAAAAAAATTTCAGGAAATTTCGCGTCGCGCGGCGCCAACAATTGCGTCGTTTTTACGTAAGTGCCTGTTTGCAAACGCGATATTTCGGGTGCTATGGCGCCGTCCTTGCTTGTCGGCGGATGCGCGGGCTGTCAGCGCCGGTCAGCGGAATTCACGCATCGGAGACGTCGCCGTCGACGTAGCGCCAGCGGCCGTCCTCGCCGCGCGTGAAGCGGCTCAGTTCATGCAGACGATGGCCGCGTCCGCCGCTCTTGTAGCGCGCGACGAATTCGACGCGCGCGTGCGTCTCGTCGACGGGCTCGTGACGTTTGATCGCCAGGCCAAGCCAGCGCGGCGCGTCGGGCGCATCGGCGTCGACGTCGAGATCGGCGGGACAGGTCGCCGGGTCCCAGCTCGCGCGCAGCCACGCGGTGTCGCCGAGCACGTAGGCCGTGTAGCGCGAGCGCATCAGTTCGAGCGCCGTGGCGGGCGACTCGCCGCCGTCGATGAAGCGGCCGCAGCAGGCCGCGTAGCGCGGCGGCTTCGCGCCCGCCTTGAGGTTCGGCGCGGCGCCGCCGCAAGGACAGTCGAGCGGACGCGCGGCGCGCGGGGAATCAGCGGTCATCGGGAAACATCCGTGGACGAAAACGAAAACAAAAAACGCACCCAAACAAAAGGCCGCTTCGCGCGGGCAAAGCGGCCTTTCGCATTTTTACCTGAACAGCGCGCCGCTCACCAGCATTCGCTGGCACGTACCGGCGCTCGCCCGCGCTTACCAGTCGAGTTCGGTGCCGTCGTACTGGAAGAAGCGTCCGTTGAATACATCGCGCGCGGCGGCCGCTTCGGCCACCACTTCGCGCATGCCGGCTACGCTCGCGGAGGCGTCGATGGCCGCCTGCGCGCCGCCCATGTCCGTTCGCACCCAGCCCGGATGCAGCGCGACGCAGGTGGCGCGGCGCGTCTGCAGCGAGGTGATCTTCAGGACGTCGTTGAGCGCCGCCTTGCTCGCGCGATAGAGCCAGCCCGTCGTGCCGGTCGTCTGCGCGATGCTGCCCATGCGGCTCGACAGCACGCCGAGCACGCCGTGCGCCGCGTCGACGAGCGGCAGCAGGATCGGGATCAGTTGCATCGGCCCGCGCACGTTGGTGTTCATCACGTATTCGAAATCTTCGGCGGTGATCGCTTCCACGCCTTCGGTGCGCGGACCGTAGACGCCGGAGACGATCAGCGCCACGTCGATCCGTTCGCCATCGAGCTTCCAGCCGAGCGCGGCAATGTCCTCGGGCTTCGCGATATCGACCGGATACGTCTGCGCACCGAGCGCGCGCAAGTCCGCAAGCGCGGTTTCGGAACGCGCCGTGGCCAGCACGCGCCAGCCGGCCTTGGCATATTGACGCGCGAATTCGAGACCCAGACCTCGCGACGCACCCACGATCAACGCTGTTTTCATCTCGCCACCTTCTCTTGTGTGCCGCGGCCTTTGCTGAAGCGCCGCGTGCGGGTGATGCCGCGCGCCGCCTCCCTGCGGCGCGCGTTCTGGCGTCAGCCTACAGGAGTTCGACGCCCATTGCCGTGGCTTCGCCCCCGCCGATGCACAGGCTCGCGACGCCGCGCGTCTTGCCGCGCGCGCGCAACGCACCGATCAGCGTCACGAGAATGCGCGCGCCCGACGCACCGATCGGGTGGCCCAGCGCGCACGCGCCGCCGTTCACGTTGACCTTGTCGTGCGGCAGATCGTGCGCCTTCATCGCGGCCATCGTGACCACGGCGAAGGCTTCGTTGATCTCGTAGAGATCGACGTCGGCGGCCTTCCAGCCGGTCTTCTCGAAGAGCTTCGCGATTGCGCCGACGGGCGCCGTGGTGAACTTCGACGGTTCCTGCGCAAAGGTCGTATGGCCGGTGACGCGCGCGAGCGGCGTGACGCCGAGGCGCTTCGCCGTCGACGCGCGCATCATCACGAGCGCGGCCGCGCCATCCGAAATCGACGAGGAATTCGCCGCCGTGACGGTACCGGTCTTGCTGAACGCGGGCTTGAGCGTGGGGATCTTGTCGGGATTGGCCTTGAACGGCTGCTCGTCGCGCTCGACGAGCGTCTCGCCCGCGCGCGTGGTCACCTTCACCGGCGCGATTTCCCACGCGAACGCGCCGTCCTCGTTGGCGCGTTTCGCGCGCCTGAGCGACTCGATCGCGAACGCATCCTGGCTTTCGCGCGAGAAGCCGTGCTCGCCCGCGCATTCCTCGGCGAAGGTGCCCATCAGGCGGCCTTTGTCGTAGGCGTCTTCGAGACCGTCGAGGAACATATGGTCAAGCACCTGGCCGTGGCCCATGCGCATGCCCGCGCGCGCCTTCGGCAGCAGATACGGCGCGTTGCTCATGCTCTCCATGCCGCCCGCAACGATCACGTCGGCGGAACCCGCCAGCAGCATGTCGTGCGCGAACATCGCCGCGCGCATGCCCGAGCCGCACATCTTGTTGACGGTGGTCGCGCCGGCCGCGAGCGGCAACCCCGCGCCGAGCGACGCCTGGCGCGCCGGCGCCTGGCCCTGCCCCGCGGGCAGCACGCAGCCCATCACCACTTCGTCGATCTGCTCAGGCTTGAGGCCCGCGCGTGCGAGCGCGGCCGCAATCGCCGCCGCGCCCAGTTGCGGCGCCGTGAGCGAGGCGAAATCGCCCTGAAATCCGGCCATCGGCGTGCGCGCGGCCGCCACGATCACGATCGGGTCCTGTTGCGTCTCACTCATGTCTGTCTCCTCGGTTTGATGTCTCGATGCGCTGATCAAGCGCAATCAGGCCGCGCACGCGGCGGCGTCGCCGCTGCCGGATGCGCGTTCGAACAGTTGCGGATAGCGCGCGCGAAACCGCGCGCTCGCGTCGTACGGCAGGCAATCGGGCACCTCGCCCGCGAGCAGGCGCGACTTGCTGTCCTGCCACAGCGCGGGCTCGAAAAAATCGGCGTGATGCTCGAGGAAATAGCGCCGCACGCGCGGGTCGCCGAGCAGGAACGTGCGATACGTCTCCGGAAAAATATCGCGCGGTCCGACCGGATACCACGGCTCGTCCGATAGTTCGTCTTCCTCATGACGCGGCGGCGGTACCGCCTTCACGTTGCAGTCGGTGAGGTATTCGATCTCGTCGTAGTCGTAGAACACCACGCGGCCGTGACGCGTCACGCCGAAATTCTTGTAGAGCATGTCGCCCGGAAAGATATTCGCGCGGATCAGGTCCTTCACCGCGTTGCCGTATTCGCGGATGCCGTGCTCCACGTCCGCGTCGCTGCCGTTCTGCAGCCAGAGATTCAGCGGCACCATGCGCCGCTCGATATACAGATGGCGAATGACGAGCTGGTCGCCCTCGTACTCGATCATCGACGGCGCGAGCGTTTCGAGTTCGCGCAGCAACGCTTCGTCCAGACGCGCGAGCGGCAGCGCGACGCTCGAATATTCGAGCGTATCGGCGAGCCGCCCGAGCCGGTCGTGACGCTTCACGAGCTGGTACTTCGCCTCGACCTGCTCGCGCGTGGTTTCCTTCGGCGCGGGAAAGCTGTCCTTGATGACCTTGAACACGTACGGATACGAGGGCAGCGTGAACACGATCATCACCATGCCGCGGATGCCGGGCGCGGCGATGAAGCGGTCGCTCGAATGCCGCAAGTGTTGCAGCAGATCGCGATAAAAGAGATTTTTGCCCTGCTTTTGCAGGCCCAGCGACGTGTAGATCTCGCCCTTCGCCTTGCGCGGCATGATGCTGCGCAGAAACTCCACATAGGCCGACGGCACTTCCATGTCGACGAGAAAATACGAGTGCGCGAAGCTCATCATGATGAGCACGTCGTCGGTGCGCAGGAGCGCGGTGTCGAGCGCGAGCCGACCGTCGTCGACATGACGGATCGGCACGACGAACGGCACGAGCGCGTCGCCGTTGATGATGCGCCCGACGATATACGCGGCCTGATTGCGGAAAAACAGCGAGGCCAGCACGTGAATCTGGAAGTTCGCTTTCGGCTCGACGTCGCCGAACGTTTCGCGCATCGCGCGCATCGTGCATTCGACGTCGCGGCGCAGATCCTCGAACGGCGTGTCGAGCTGAAAATTCGTGACGATGCGCTCAAGCGTGGCGGCGAGGCCGTCTTTCAGCGGGTAATACGCGCGATACGTGGGCTTGGCGGCGGGCTCGTCGTTCTCGATGTACTCGGTCGAAATCGCCGGGCGCACGAAGATGAACGCGTTGTTGAAGTACGAACGATGCAGGATCTTGCAGCACACCGAGTTGAAGAACGTCTCGGCGCATTCGGGCTGCCGGTGCGCCGTGAGCAGGCCGATGTAGTGCAGCTTGATCTGCTCCCAGACATCGTCGTCGATATGTTCGGCGTCGTATTCGTCCTCGATCGTCACCACGCATTCGCGCACGCGCTCGTCGTAGGACGCGATGCGCTCGCGTGCGAGCTGCTGCAAACCCTGCCAGTCGCGCGCCTCGAAACACGCGCGCGCCCGCGCCGCCGCTGCGCAGAAGTTGCGGTAGTGCCGATCGAAACCGTCGAGCAGGGTCTGCGCGACGTCGTAACCGATCTGCGACGAAAGCAGCTTGGGAAAATGTCGCATGGCGCGCTCGGTTCGGGGCAGACGATGCGGTCGACGCTCGGCCGGCGCGGCTTACCGGTTCGCCGCCGCGACGTTCTTTTCGAGCAGCACGCGCGCCTGCGCCTCGTACTGGGCGAGATCTTCGAGCGTGGCGTCGAGGTCGGCGCGCTGGCGTTCGAGGATCTCGCGATGGCGCACCACCGTGTCGAGAAAGGCCTGAAGCTGCGGGAGCGTGTCGGTCGGCGACTCGTAGAGATCGAGCAGCGCGCGGATTTCGTTGAGCGTGAAGCCGAGGCGCTTGCCGCGCAAGGTCAGCTTCAGGCGCGTGCGGTCGCGCCCGGAAAACACACGCTTGAGCCCGCTCGCGCCTTCGCGGCTGGGCGACAGCAGGCCCTGGTCCTCGTAGAAACGGATCGCGCGCGGCGTCACGTCGAATTCGCGGGCGAGTTCGGTAATCGTGTAATGGGTCATGACTGGTGGGCGCCTCTGGCCGCCGGCCGGGTGCTTCGGCAAGGCGGCGTGTTCGTCGTTAGAATCGACGTTTACGTTATCGTCAACTTGCAGGTTTCGCAACCTTGCGGCGACTGCGCGAACCGCTCACGACCGATCCGCGACCGGACCGGGAATCGACATTGTTCCGCGTATCGGAACACTCTCCCGGAATCCCTGCACAAATGCCGCATTGCGGCGACAATGTGGGACGGACGGCGCTCGCTCGACGCCGCACCGCGCCGACTCGCACACATAAAAGACAGGAGTTGAGACCCCCATGAATGCGCTCGAACACCAGCTCGCTTACCCCTTCAAGGACACGCTGCCCGAACCGGGCCACGCCTTCGAGGTCGCGCCCGGCGTGAAGTGGCTGCGCATGCCGCTGCCGTTCGCGCTCGATCACATCAATCTCTGGCTGCTGCGCGATGAGATCGACGGCCAGCAAGGCTGGACCGTGGTCGATTGCGGCATCACCAACGACACCATCAAGGCGCACTGGGAGCAGGTGTTCGAGAGTCAGCTCGACGGCCTGCCGGTGCTGCGCGTGATCGTCACGCACTGCCATCCGGACCATATCGGCCTTGCGCACTGGATCTGCGCGGGCGGCGACAAGGCGCGCTGGGACGTGCGCCTGTGGACCACGCTCGGCGAATACATGAGCGCGTGCGTGCTGGCCTCGGGCAACGGCTCGAACGCGGGCGGCGAAGGCGCGGCGCGCCATTTCGCGCGTCACGGCGTGAAGGACGAAGCGGCGCTCGACCAGTTGCGCAACCGCCGCAGCTATTACGCGAACCTCGTGCCGGCGCTGCCGGCGCAATACCGCCGTCTGCGCGAAGCCGACACCGTGTCGATCGGCGAGCGCGACTGGCGCGTCGTGACGGGCTTTGGCCATTCGCCCGAGCATTGCGCGCTGCTGTGCGAAGAGATCGGCGTGCTGATTTCCGGCGACATGGTGCTGCCGCGCATTTCCACGAATGTGTCCGTGTTCGATATGGAGCCGGAGGGCAATCCGCTCGGTCTCTACCTCGAATCGCTGGGCCGTTACGAAACGATGGCCGACGACACGCTCGTGCTGCCCTCGCACGGCAAGCCGTTCCGCGGCGTGCGCACGCGCATCGTGCAACTGCGCGAGCATCACGACGCGCGTCTGGCCGAAGTGATGGAGGCCTGCGCGAGCGCGCCGCAAAGCGCCGCCGACATCGTCCCGCTGATGTTCAAGCGCGCGCTCGACATCCACCAGATGACGTTCGCGATGGGCGAGGCGCTCGCGCACCTGCATCTGCTGTGGCTCGCGGGCAAGCTCACGCGCAGGACGGACGAGGACGGCGTGATCCGCTTTTCGGTCTGATCGCGGTGTGAATCTCAGCGAACGCAAATGAAAAAGGGCGGCTCATGCGAGCCGCCCTTTTTCTTTCCTGCGCGGCTGGCCGCGCAATGAAACTCAGTTGCCGCCGCCCGTGATCAGGTCGGCGCCCTTCGGACGCACGAACTTGAACGTCGACGCCGGCAGCGACGGGTTCTTTTCGATGTTGGAGAACGTGAGCAGCGTCACGTTGCCGAACACGTCGTGCAGTTCCATCGCTTCGAGATTGCCGTCGCGAAAGCCAATGCCCACGCTCTTGAACTGCGTGTCCTTCGACTTCGGAATCAGCTCCAGCCAGTCGATGCCGTTCTTCACGCCCGCGTCGGAAAGCGTGAAGTTCTTGTCGAGATCGTTGCTGCCGAACAGGATGGCCGCCGGGCTCGCGCCGAGCGCGCCGCCGAGCTTGCGCTCGGTGACCTGGTTCAGGTCCTTGTCGTAGACGTAGAGGTTGTCGCCGTCCGATTGCAGTTGCTGCTGATACGGCTTTTCGTAATTCCAGATGAACTTGCCGGGACGCGAGAACACGAACGTGCCGCTCGAAGTCTTGGCGTTGAGCGTGGCCGTGGCGACGGCGTCGCTCGTGCTCTTGGCGTTCGACGGCACCTTCAGTTCGCGCTGCACGAAGTTGCCGCGCGCGGCGTGAACCTGCGCGACGAATTGCTTGAGCTGGTCGGTGCCGCCCGCGTAGGCGTGCGAGGCCATCGCGAGCGACGCGCCCAGCGCGACGGCGAGTGCGCGGCCGGCGCGCGCGAGTGTCAAACGAGTCGGTTGTCCTGCGAAAAACTGCATCTATCGTTCTCCAGTAGCGAAATGGATAGCGTGGAAGACCGGTCGGCCTTTAGTCGGCGTCGCGCGTGGGCGCGAGAATCTCGCGATTGCCGCTCGACGACATCGACGAAACGAGTCCCGACTGCTCCATCTGTTCGAGCAGCCGCGCTGCCCGGTTATAGCCGATGCGCAGATGACGCTGCACGAGCGAGATCGACGCACGCTTGTTCTTGATGACCACCTCGACGGCCTGATCGTAGAGCGGATCGGACTCGTCGCCGGTGCCCGAAGCGGACGCCGAACCCTCGTCGCCCTCGCCCGCCACACCGCCTTCGAGGATGCCCTCGATATAGTTCGGCTCGCCCTGCTCCTTGAGCTTGTCGACGACGCGATGCACCTCGTCGTCGGCGACGAACGCGCCGTGCACGCGCACCGGCAGGCCCGAGCCCGGCGGCAGATAGAGCATGTCGCCCATGCCGAGCAGCGACTCCGCGCCCATCTGGTCGAGAATCGTGCGCGAGTCGATCTTCGACGACACCTGGAACGCCATCCGCGTGGGCACGTTCGCCTTGATCAGCCCGGTGATCACGTCCACCGAAGGACGCTGCGTGGCGAGAATCAGGTGGATGCCGGCCGCGCGCGCCTTCTGCGCGATCCGCGCGATCAGTTCCTCGACCTTCTTGCCGACCACCATCATCAGGTCTGCGAGTTCGTCGATCACCACGACGATGTGCGGCAGCTTCTGGCACGGTTCCGGGTCGTCCGGCGTGAGGCTGAACGGGTTCGGAATCTTTTCCTCGCGCTTGTTCGCCTCTTCGATCTTGTTGTTGTAGCCCGCGAGATTGCGCACGCCCAGCTTGCTCATGAGCTTGTAGCGGCGCTCCATCTCGGCGACGGTCCAGTTCAGCGCGTTGCCGGCCTGGCGCATGTCGGTCACGACCGGACAGAGCAGATGCGGAATGCCCTCGTAGACGCTCATTTCGAGCATCTTCGGATCGATCAGGATCATGCGCACCTGTTCCGCGCTCGCCTTGTAGAGCAGCGAGAGGATCATCGCGTTGATGCCGACCGACTTGCCCGAGCCGGTCGTGCCGGCCACCAGCAAGTGCGGCATCTTGCCGAGATCGGCGCACACCGGCTTGCCGCCGATGTCCTTGCCGAGGCCCATGGTGAGCGCCGACGGTGCGTCCGCGTAGACCGCCGAACCGAGAATTTCCGACAGGCGCACGGTCTGGCGGCGCGAGTTCGGCAGTTCGAGCGCCATGCAGTTCTTGCCCGGAATCGTTTCGACCACGCGGATCGACACGAGCGAGAGCGAACGCGCGAGATCCTTCGCCAGATTGACGATCTGGCTGCCCTTCACGCCCGTGGCGGGCTCGATCTCGTAACGCGTGACGACCGGGCCCGGATAGGCGGCCACCACGGCCACGTCCACGCCGAAGTCCTTGAGCTTCTTCTCGATCAGGCGCGAGGTGAATTCGAGCGTGTCGTCGGAGATGGTTTCCTGGGTGGCGGGCGCGGCGTCGAGCAGCGAGATCGGCGGCAGCGTGGAGTCGCCCGGCAGATCGGTGAAGAGCGGCACCTGGCGCTCCTTCTCCACGCGCTCCGAGCGCTGCGGCGTGACCACGGGCGGCACGATCGTGACCGGCTCGTGCTCCTCGATCTTGACGCGGCCGCGCTCGACCTTGCCTTCGCGCTTGACCGCGGCGGCCTCGCCGAGCTTGCGGTCGCTGCGCTCCTCGCGGCGCAGCTTGGCGAGCGTGACGGCGTTGATCAGCGCTTCGCCGACTTTCTCGGCCACCGAAAGCCACGAGAAACGGAAATACAGTGACAGACCGATGGCCAGCGCGATCAGCATGGCGAGCGTGCCGCCGGTGAATCCGAGCGCGTTCGAGACCGCGCGCGCGACCGCGCCGCCCACGACGCCGCCGGGCGTCTGCGGCAATTGCACCTTGAGCGACCACATGCGCAGCGCCTCGATGCCGCAGCTCGACAGCATGACGAGCACGAACGCGAAGCCTTCGGCGACCCAGCTGATGTCGCGCGGTTTCTCGTCGTCATCGTCGCGCAGGGTTTCGTGGCGCGTGATGCGGCGGTAGTTCGCCGAAATCAGCCGCCCGAGCAGCACCAGCCACCAGTAGGCGGACAGGCCGAACAGCAGCAGCAGGATGTCCGAGGTGCGCGCGCCGACGCGCCCCGCCCAGTTCGAGATGTGGTCGACCTGGGCGGCGTGGGTCCAGCTCGGATCGTGGCGGCTGTAGCTGATGAGCGCCATCAGCAGGAACACGCCGAGCGCGACCTGCAGGATCCAGCGGATTTCGGTGAAAAGGCGCGACATGCGATGCGGCAATGCCTGCGCCTGCGCGGTAAAGGGTGCTTTGGCCATTGAATCCTGGTGATTCTCGATGCTTTGGCGTGCCGGACGCCGCCAGCAGGGCCGGACGGCGCGCGGACGCCGTCGTCCGATCCGGCCTATTGTAAACGCGATGTTTGAGCCCCGGCGGCGCGACGCTGTAAATGAGGGTAACTGACAACGGCGACCCACCGGCCAGCCGCCTCACCTGGCCCCAAGGCTATCGCGGCGATCAGAAAGCTTCATGAAGCGGCGATCGGCCCCGACCTTTATAATTGCGGGCTGATGCCCAACTTACCTGCGTAAGCCCCGCCGCAACACCGGGCGGCCGACCGCAAATCCGGCAGCAGCGCGACGCACCGCAACACGCGCCACGCAGCGCCACCAACGGAATTCGATCATGTCCGCAACCAAACACGCCAAAGTCCTGATTCTCGGTTCCGGCCCCGCCGGCTACACGGCAGCCGTCTACGCCGCGCGCGCGAACCTCTCGCCGCTGCTCGTCACCGGCCTCGCCCAGGGCGGCCAGCTCATGACCACGACCGACGTCGAAAACTGGCCCGCGGACCCGAACGGCGTGCAAGGCCCCGAGCTGATGCAGCGCTTCCTGGAGCACGCCGAGCGCTTCAACACGGAAATCGTGTTCGATCACATCCACACGGCCAAGCTCGACGAAAAGCCCATCCGCCTGATCGGCGATTCGGGCGAGTACACCTGCGACTCGCTGATCATCGCGACCGGCGCATCGGCGCAATACCTCGGCCTGCCGAGCGAAGAACTGTTCATGGGCCGCGGCGTCTCCGCCTGCGCGACCTGCGACGGCTTCTTCTACCGTAACCAGCACGTCGCCGTGATCGGCGGCGGCAACACGGCCGTCGAAGAAGCGCTGTACCTCTCGGGCATCGCGAAGAAGGTCACCGTGATCCACCGCCGCGACAAGTTCCGCGCCGAGCCGATCCTGATCGACCGTCTGCTGGAGAAGGAAAAGGAAGGCGTCGTCGACATCAAGTGGGACACCGTGCTCGACGAAGTGAAGGGCAACGAAGGCGGCGTGAACGGTCTGCGCATCAAGAACGTGAAGACCGGCGAAACCACCGACCTCGACCTGCAAGGCGTGTTCGTGGCGATCGGCCACAAGCCGAACACCGACATCTTCGAAGGTCAGCTCGAGATGAAGAACGGCTACATCATCACGAACGGCGGCCTGAACGGCAACGCCACCGGCACGAGCGTGGCCGGCGTGTTCGCGGCCGGCGACGTGCAGGATCACGTCTACCGCCAGGCCATCACCAGCGCGGGCACGGGCTGCATGGCCGCGCTCGACGCGCAGCGCTATCTCGAGACGATCAACGAGATCGCCCAGCCGCACGTGATGAGCGCCGAAGCCGACCGCTAAGTTCTCCAGCGGCGTCATGCCGCTAAAATAGTGCCCGTCAGCCCGACGGCGCACCCAACGAGGGCCGCGGCCAGTCAGCCGGCGGCCCTTGTTTTTTGTCCCGTTTTTCTGGCGCTCCGCGTGGGCGCCCGGCGCGCGCCGATTCGGTCGTGCGTCCGTCGCTTTATCGTTGCCATCGAGCGCCTTTCGCCATGCCCAAGAACGTGCCCCATCCGGGCGAGCCCAAGCGCCCCGCCACTCCCCGTCCCGCCGCCGCGCCCGCGCCGGTCGCGACCGACGCCGCGTCCGACGCCGGCAAGG
>NZ_JAAGPN010000190.1:0-15472 GCF_017104805.1 Paraburkholderia sp. Ac-20347
GGCGAAAATTTGACTCGCCGGCGACGGCCGAGAAGGACTTCAGAACGAGGACGCTTCGCACGATGATTTCACCGCTGGAAATGACGTTGTTCCTGCTGCTCGCCTCGGTGGTCGGCGTCGTGCTGTTCCGTTACCTGAACCTGCCGCCGATGCTCGGCTACCTCTCGGTCGGCATTCTGGTCGGCCCGCGCGCGTTCGGCATCGTGCCGAACACGGAGGGCGCGCAGAATCTGGCCGAATTCGGCGTCGTATTCCTGATGTTCTCGATCGGGCTGGAGTTTTCGCTGACCAAGCTGCGCGCGATGCGGCGCGCTGTGTTCGGGCTCGGGCTCTCGCAGGTGCTCGGCACGATCGTGGTCGCGCTGCTGGTCGGGCTCGCGCTCGATCCGTGGGTGCACATCACGTGGCAGGCCTGCGTGGCGCTGGGCGGCGCGCTCGCCATGTCGTCGACGGCCATCGTCAGCAAGATGCTGGCGGAGCGGCTGGAGATCGAGTCGGAGCACGGCCGCAATATTCTCGGCGTGCTGCTGTTCCAGGATCTGGCCGTGGTGCCGCTGCTGATCGTGATCGCGGCGTTCGGCGGCTCGTCGAAGTCGCTGATCGAATCGCTCGGCATGGCGGCCATCAAGATCGTGCTGGCTCTTGGCATTCTGCTGTTCGTCGGCCAGAAGTTCATGACGCGCTGGTTCAACGTGGTGGCGCGGCGGCGTTCGCAGGAGCTGTTCGTTCTGAACGTGCTGCTCGTCACGCTGGGCGCGGCGTTCGTCACCGACAAATTTGGCCTCTCGCTCGCACTCGGCGCGTTCATCGCGGGCATGCTGATCGCCGAAACGCCGTACAAACATCAGGTGGAAGAGGACATCAAGCCGTTTCGCGACGTGCTGCTCGGCCTCTTCTTCATCACCACGGGCATGCTGCTGAACCCGCACGTGATCATCCAGCATCCGTTGATGGTGGGCGCGTTCCTGATTGCGCCCGTCGTGCTCAAGGCGGTGATGATCACGGCGCTCACGCGTCTGTTCGGCGCGTCGCCGGGCGTGGCGATGCGCACGGGCCTCGGTCTCGCGCAGGCGGGCGAATTCGGCTTCGTGCTGCTCAACCTCATTCTGGACAAGCATCTCGTCGATCCCACGTTGCTCCAGGCGATCCTCGCGGCGATGCTGCTGTCGATGCTCGCCGCGCCGTTCCTGATCCAGAACGCCGATCGCATCGTGCTGCGGCTGTCGTCGACGGAATGGATGCAGCAGTCGCTGATGATGACGCGCATCGCCACGCAAAGCCTCAAGCAGAGCGGCCACGTGATCATCTGCGGTTATGGCCGCGCCGGGCAGAATCTGGCGCGCATGCTGGAAAACGAAGGCCTTTCGTACGTCGCGCTCGACCTCGATCCGGACCGCGTGGCGGCCGCGGCGGCGGCGGGCGAGTCGGTGGTGTTCGGCGACGCGGCGCGGCGCGAGTCGCTGGTCGCGGCGGGTATCCATCGCGCGGCGGCCGTGGCCGTGACCTATGCGAACACGCAGTCGGCGTTTCGCGTGCTGCATCACATCCACGAACTGGAGCCGACGCTGCCCACCATCGTGCGCACGGTCGACGACGCCGATCTCGAACGCCTGCTCGCGGCGGGCGCGACCGAGGTGATTCCGGAGATCGTCGAAGGCAGCCTGATGCTGGCCTCGCACATGCTGGTGCTGATGGGCGTGCCGATGCGGCGCGTCGTGCGCCGCGTGGAGGAACTGCGCGACGCGCGCTACAGCCTGCTGCGCGGCTACTTCCACGGCACCGACGACGTGGGCGAGGACGGTCACGAGCAGGTGCGGCTACAATCCGTACCGGTCGACGCGCGCGCCGACGCCGTGGGCCGCACGCTCGCCGATCTGGGCCTGTTCGACCTCGGCGTGGAAGTGACCGCGATCCGCCGTCACGGCATTCGCGGCGTGGAGCCCGATCCCTCGACGAAGCTGCGCGAAGCCGACATCGTCGTGCTGCGCGGTCTGCCCGAGCAGCTGGCGCAAGCCGAGGAACGGCTGTCACGGCACCGCAAGCCGGGCGCCGCCGGCGCGGGCGCGGCGGCGGCCTGATACGGCGCGTCACAGCTCGTCAGGGCTCGACACGAAAACCGCGAAACTTCGCCGCCCGTCGGCGAGTCACACCGCGCGGCCCGGCCGGATCGCGGTGACGTCGCACGGGGTCGCGCCCCGTTTTAATTGTTTATCTGCATTACCTGCTCTTTATTCTTGCTACTGCCCGGAGAAATCATGTCCAACGCACCTGCGAACTCGATCGCGAGCACCGAAGCCGCGCAGTTCGTCAACAGTCTGATCCGCACGGTGCCCGACTGGCCTCAGCCGGGAGTGCAATTCCGCGATATCACGCCGCTGATCGGCCATCCGAAGGGCCTGCGCGTGCTGATCGACCTGTTCGTGGAGCGTTACGTGGACGCGAAGCTCGACTACGTGGCGGGCCTCGACGCGCGCGGCTTCATCATCGGCCCGATCGTCGCGTATGAACTGAATGTGGGCTTCATTCCGGTGCGCAAGATCGGCAAGCTGCCGTACAAGACCGTGTCGGAAACTTACAAGCTCGAATATGGCGAGTCGACCGTCGAAGTGCACGAAGACGCCTGCAAGCCGGGCGACCGCGTGGTGATCGTCGACGATCTGATCGCCACGGGCGGCACCATGCTCGCGGGCAAGCTGCTGCTCGAGCGCCTCGGCGCGACGGTGGTGGAGGGCGCGGCGATCATCGATCTGCCGGACCTCGGCGGCTCGAAGCTGCTGACCGAATCGGGCTTGCCGCTGTTTACCGTGACGTCGTTCGGCGGCCACTGACCGCTGACGCTCCCACTAGCTCGTTCAAGACCGCCGACAACCTCGCCGACCCGCTCATGCCCAATTTCGCGCTGTTCCTCGCGACCTCGATCGCGATCACCTTCGCGCCCGGTCCCGACAACCTGCAAGTGCTCGCACGCGGCATTTCGCAGGGGCGCATGGCCGGCTTCGTGTCGGCGCTCGGCTTCGCGGCGGGCGTGACGTTCCACACGACGCTCGCCGCGCTCGGCATTGCCGCGCTGCTGCGCTCGTCGCCGCTCGCGTTCCAGATCCTCAAGCTCGCGGGCGCCGCGTACCTGATCTGGATCGGCATCAAGGCGCTGCGCAGTCAGGGACTGGCGGCGGCGGGCGACCGTCCGCGCCAGCCGCTCGCGACGATCTTCCGCCAGAGCGTGATCGGCAACATCATGAACCCGAAAGTCACGCTGTTCTTCGTGGTGTTCCTGCCGCAGTTCGTCGACGTGCACGGCGCGCAGAGCGTGACGCTGCAGATGCTCGAACTCGGCGTGCTGTTCATGGCGCAGACCGTGGTCGTGTTCTCGGTGTTCGGCGTGTGCGCGGGCGCGCTCGGCAGCTGGCTCAAGCGCCGTCCGCGCGCGGGCGTGTGGCTCGACCGCCTCGCCGGCCTGACCTTCATCGCCATCGGCATGCGCATCGCGCTGCGCGATTGACGCTCGCCGCTTTACATCGACGCTTCACGACGCCCGGAGCCCCAGAGATGACCTTGCCCTGCATTACCGACGCGCGCCACTTCGATGTGAACGCGCATCTGCCGTTTCATTTCGGCGACGAACGCGTGGGCTGGATTCGCGCCGCCGACGTCGCGCTGCTCGCGCGTTGGCCCGACGTCTTCGAGATCGACGGCGACGCCGACACCGCGCGCGTGACGCTCGCCGCGGAATTCGACAGCGTGACGGCGCGCAGCGCGGCGCTGGGCGCGGTGATCGGCGCGCTCGCCGCCGAAGGCCGCATTCCGGGCTGGCGCGACGAAACCTACGCGATCCGCAACGCCTTCGACGCGCCGCCGCTCGCCTATATCGAGCGCGCAGCCTCGCGCTTCTTCGGCACGATGACGTACGCGGTGCATCTGAACGGCGTCGTAGAATATGCGGGTTCCCCGGCGCCGCAGCTCTGGATCGCGCGCCGCAGCGACACCAAGGCGACCGATCCGGGCATGCTCGACAACGTGGTCGCGGGCGGCATCGGCTGGGGTCTGGGCGTCGAGGCCACGCTGCAGAAAGAGTGCTGGGAAGAGGCGGGCATTGCCGCCGAACTGGCCGCGCGCGCCACGCCGGGCCGCACCGTGCACGTGCTGCAGTCGCTGCCCGAAGGCACCCAGGCCGAGCAGATCTTCGTCTACGATCTCGCGTTGCCCGAAGATTTCGTGCCGCACAATCAGGACGGCGAAGTCGGCGAGCATCGTCTTGCGCGCATCGACGAAACCGCGCGCTGGATCGAGGAAGGCAAGATGACGGTGGACGCGAGTCTCGCGACGCTCGATCTGCTGCTGCGCCGCCAATGGATTGACGAGGACGCGTGCGAGGGCATCGCCGCGATCTTCGAGCCACCGACGCTGTGAAAGGGCGTGGGTTTTTTCAGTAACTGAAGCCCTTTTGAAACACCAGGAATCGATGGGAGTCACCAAGGTCATGTCGACCGATCACAGCTTTATTCTCAAACTGTCCTGCGCCGACCGTCCGGGCATCGTGCATGCCGTGTCGGGTTTTCTGTTCGAGCGCGGCAGCAATATTCTCGACTCGGCCCAGTTCGGCGACAGCCACACGGGCGAGTTCTTCATGCGCGTGCATTTCCAGCAGGTGGGCGGCGACCCGGGCCTCGACGGCCTGCGCGACGCGTTCGCGCCGCTGGCGGACGAGTTCGGCATGCGCTGGGAGCTGCATGACGCGAACGTGAAGCCGCGCGTGGTGCTGATGGTGTCGAAGATCGGTCACTGCCTGAACGACCTGCTGTTCCGCTATCGCACCGGCCAGTTGCCCATCGAGATCCCCGCGATCATCTCGAACCACAAGGACTTCTACCAGCTGGCGGCGAGCTACAACATCCCGTTCCATCACTTCCCGCTGCTCGGCGGCACAGCTGCCGACAAGGCCGCGCAGGAAGCGCGCGTGCTCGAAGTGGTGAACCGCGAAGGCGCGGATCTCGTGGTGCTCGCGCGCTACATGCAGATCCTTTCGCCGGAGCTGTGCGAGGCGCTCAAGGGCCGCGCGATCAACATCCACCATTCGTTCCTGCCGAGCTTCAAGGGCGCGAAGCCGTACTACCAGGCGTTTGACCGCGGCGTGAAGCTGATCGGCGCGACGGCGCACTATGTGACGTCCGACCTCGACGAAGGCCCGATCATCGAGCAGGAAGTCGAGCGCGTGGACCACAACATGACGCCGGAGCAACTCACGGCGATCGGCCGCGACGTCGAATGCGTGACGCTCGCGCGCGCGGTGAAGTGGCATGTGGAGCACCGCATTCTGCTGAACGGACACAAGACGGTGGTGTTCCGCTAAGCGCGTTTTGAGCGTGCGATCGCTTCGGCGATGGTGTGAAAATGGCCCCGGAAGGGGCCATTGTCTTTTGTCAGGTCATCGCCTAATAATGACTTGTTCCTCTGGTCATTACGGACATAGCATGACGGATCCCGACAAGCGCGCACGTGCGAAACGTGCAAAGAGGCGACTCATGGATTCCCAGCAGGTCTCGAAAACCGAGTTCAAGGCGAAAGCGCTCGAGTTCTTCCGGCAGGTCGAGGCGTCGGGTGAAAGCGTCGTGGTGACCGATCACGGCCGTCCGACGCTGGAGTTGCGGCCGTATCGCGGTCTGGAGCGCGACCCGCTTGAGATGTTGCGTGGTTCGGTCGTGCGTTACGACGGGCCGACCGATCCGCTCGACGTCGACTGGGACGCCGCGCAGTGATCGTGCTCGACACGCACGCGCTCGTCTGGTGGGCCAACGCGGACAAGGAACTCAGCCGCAAGGCCCACGCCGCGATTCAGCGCGAGTTGCACGGCGGGCAGATCGTGATTTCGGCGATCTCGGCCTGGGAGATCGCCATGCTGGTGCAGCGTGAGAAACTGGTGCTGACCATGGACGTGGACACCTGGCTCGCGACCGTGTCGCAGATCGAGGCCGTGCGCTTCCTGCCCATCGACGTGGAAATTGGCCTGAAATCGGTCGATTTACCCGGCGATTTCCACAAGGATCCGGCGGATCGCATGATCGTCGCCACGGCGCGCCGGCTGGCGGCGCCACTCGTCACGCGCGACGAGAAAATCCGCGCCTATTCGCACGTCAAGACAATCTGGTAAGCCCGCGCCTCAAACCAGCCGCAGATAAATCAGCTCGCGCTTGATATACGCGTAGAAAATCGGCGCGGCGATCACGCCCTGAATGCCGAACGCGGCTTCCATCACGAGCATCGCCACGAGCAGTTCCCACGTGCGCGCCTCGATCTGGCCGCCCACGATGCGCGCGTTCAGGAAGTATTCGAGCTTGTGGATCACGATCAGGAACACCAGCGCCGTGACCGCCGCGGGCAGGCTCACGGTGAGCGCGATGGCCACGATCAGCGTGTTCGAAATCAGATTGCCGATCACCGGCAGCAGGCCCACCACGAACGTCACCACCACGAGCATCTTCGCGAGCGGCAGCGGCGCGTGGAAAACCGGCAGCACGAGCAGCAGGAACAGGCCCGTGAACACCGTGTTGATGGCCGAAATCTTCACCTGCGCGAACACGATGCGGCGGAACGCGTCGGCGAAACGCGAGACGCGCGCGACGAACGCCGTCGAAAGCGGCAGCCGGGTGGCGTTCTTCTGCGCGCCGATCGCAATGATCGCGCCGATGATCATGCCGATCACGATATGCCCCAGAATGCGCGCCGCGTTCTTGCCGCCCTGGCCGAGCTGCGTGGCGTGCTCGTGCATCAGCGCGAGCGCCTTGAGCTTCATCTGCGCGACGTCCACGGGCAGATAGGCTGCGATGGATTCGGGAATGCGGCTGCGCGCCTGGTCGACGAAAGTCATCATCTGCGCCATGACTTTCTGCACGCTCGGCACGTCGTTTTCGAACTGCTCGATCACGCCCACCGTGAGCCCCGTGAGCACGCCCACGATCACGATGGACACCAGCACGACCGACAGCCAGCGCGCGCGGCTGCTCGACATGCGGCGCTCGATGAGCGGCGAAATCGTATGGACGAGCTGATAGACGAGCATGCCGGCCAGCAGCGCCCCGAGCAGATTCAGATGCAGCACCGCGATCATGCCGAGGAGCGCGGCCACATAGCTGCCGATCTCCACGGCCGAGAGTTTCGGCAGACTCATGTCGCTCGTGAGCCTGACCGGCCGAGGGCGCAGATCGCGCACCTGCTGCTGCTTCTCGCCGGACGAACCGGTCGCGTCGGTCGCTTCGTTGCGCTTGCCCATGTTGGTTCTTTTCCGTCTCCAGACCTCGGGAGCGCACGCGCTCCCAACCCGTTGTTACCGCAGCAATCGTGACTGCTTACTGGTGCTTGTTGTCGGCCGCTCGTGGGCGGCCGCTTATTCGTGATGGTGCTTCGGTGCTTGCCTGTTCGTGAGCGCTCGCTGGCGACCGCTTACTGTCCCGATGCCTCGTCGAGCGCGACCGCGCTGCTGGCCCCGCGCTTGAGCAGCGGCGCGAGATAGCGGCCGGTGAAGCTCGCCTTCGACTTCGCGACCTGCTCGGGCGTCCCCTGCGCCACGATCATGCCGCCGCCTGCGCCGCCTTCCGGTCCCATGTCGATGACCCAGTCGGCGGTTTTGATGACATCGAGATTATGCTCGATGATCACGACAGTATTGCCCTGATCGCGAAGCCGGTGGATCACTTCGAGCAGCAGGGCGATGTCGTGGAAGTGCAGGCCGGTGGTCGGCTCGTCGAGTATATACAGCGTCCGGCCCGTATCCCGCTTGGAAAGTTCCAGAGAAAGCTTCACGCGCTGCGCTTCGCCGCCCGAGAGCGTGGTGGCCGACTGGCCGAGGCGGATATAGCCCAGACCCACGTCCAGCAGCGTCTTGAGCTTGCGCGCCACGACCGGCACTGCCTTGAAGAACTCGTAGGCGGTTTCCACCGTCATGTCGAGCACTTCGCTGATGTTCCGGCCCTTGTACTGGATTTCCAGCGTTTCGCGGTTGTAGCGCTTGCCGTGACAGACGTCGCAGGGCACGTAGACGTCGGGCAGGAAGTGCATTTCCACCTTCAGCACGCCGTCGCCCTGGCAGCTCTCGCAACGGCCGCCCTTCACGTTGAACGAGAAGCGGCCCGACTCGTAGCCGCGCTCCTTGGCCGCCGGCACGCCCGCGAACAGTTCGCGGATGGGCGTGAAAAGGCCCGTATAGGTGGCCGGATTCGAACGCGGCGTGCGGCCGATCGGCGATTGATCGACGTTGATGACCTTGTCGAAATGTTCGAGCCCTTCGATCGCCTCGAACGGCGCCGGCTCGGCCGACGAACCGTACAGATGCTGCGACACCGCGTGATACAGCGTGTCGTTGATGAGCGTGGACTTGCCCGAACCGGACACGCCCGTCACGCAGGTCAGCAGGCCGACCGGCAGATCGAGCGTCACGTGCTTGAGGTTGTTGCCGTAGGCCTCGACGATGCGCAGGCGGCGCTCGTCGGGATCCTGGCGCTCGTCCGGATAGTCGATGCGGCGCGCGCCCGAGAGATACTGGCCCGTCATGGAGGCGGGATCGCGCTCCACCTGTTTGGGCGTGCCTTCGGCGATCACCATGCCGCCGTGCACGCCCGCGCCCGGCCCCATGTCGACGACGTAATCGGCCATGCGGATCATGTCCTCGTCGTGCTCCACGACGATCACCGAATTGCCGAGATCGCGCAGATGCTTGAGCGTGGAAATGAGGCGGTCGTTGTCGCGCTGGTGCAGGCCGATCGACGGTTCGTCGAGCACGTACATCACGCCCGTGAGGCCCGAGCCGATCTGCGAGGCGAGGCGGATGCGCTGCGCTTCGCCGCCCGAGAGCGTTTCGGCGCTGCGTTCGAGCGAGAGGTAATCGAGCCCGACGTTATTCAGGAACATCAAGCGCGCGACGATTTCCTTGACCACCTTGTCGGCGATCTCGCCTTTCGCGCCTTCGAGGCGCAGCGTCTGGAAGTAGCCGAGCGTGTCGCGCAGCGGCCAGCCGCTCACTTCATAGATGGCGCGCGCATCCTCGCCCGCGCCGATGCGCACGAAGCGCGCTTCGCGGCGCAGACGCGTGCCTTCGCAATGCGGGCAGGCCTGATTGTTCTGGTACTTGGCGAGTTCCTCGCGCACCGCGGCCGAATCGGTTTCGCGGTAGCGGCGCTCCAGATTCGGGATGATGCCTTCGAACACGTGCTCGCGCACGGACGTGCGGCCGCGCTCGTTGATGTACGAGAACGGGATTTCCTGCTTGCCCGAGCCGTACAGCAGGATCTTGCGCACTTTCTCCGGCAGATCCTCGAAGGCGGTATCGATGTCGAAGTCGTAGTACGCCGCGAGACTCTGCAGCATCTGGAAGTAGAACTGGTTGCGCCGGTCCCAGCCCTTCACGGCTCCCGCCGCGAGCGACAGCGACGGATGCGCGACCACGCGCTTCGGGTCGAAGAAGGTGATCTGGCCGAGGCCGTCGCACTCCGGGCACGCGCCCATCGGGTTGTTGAATGAGAAGAGGCGCGGCTCCAGCTCCGGCAGCGAGTACGAGCAGATCGGGCAGGCGAACTTCGAGCTGTAGAGATGCTCCTTGTTCGTGTCCATTTCGAGCGCGATGGCGCGGCCGTCGGCGAGACGCAGTGCCGTTTCGAACGACTCCGCGAGGCGCTGCTTCATGTCGGGGCGCACCTTCAGGCGGTCCACCACCACGTCGATGGTGTGGCGCTCGCTCTTCTTGAGCTTGGGCAGCGACTCCACTTCGTAGATCTTCGCCTCGCCCTCGTTCGCCGTGCCGCCGCCCGAGCGCACGCGAAAGCGCACGAAACCCTGCGCCTGCATGTCGTCGAAGAGTTCGGCGTGCTCGCCCTTGCGGTCTACGATCACGGGCGCGAGGATCATCAGCCGGGTCTCCTCGGGCAGCGCGAGCGCGGCGTCGACCATCTGCGAGACGCTTTGCGCTTCCAGCGGAATCTCGTGGTCGGGGCAGTACGGCGTGCCGACACGTGCGTAAAGAAGTCGCAGGTAGTCGTGGATTTCGGTGACCGTGCCGACCGTCGAGCGCGGATTGTGCGACGTCGCCTTCTGCTCGATCGAAATCGCCGGCGACAGACCCTCGATCAGATCGACGTCGGGCTTCTCCATCAACTGAAGAAACTGACGGGCGTACGCCGACAGGCTCTCCACGTAGCGGCGCTGGCCTTCTGCGTAGAGCGTGTCGAAGGCCAGCGAGGACTTGCCGGAACCGGATAGCCCGGTGATCACCACGAGCTTGTGGCGCGGCAGGTCCAGATTGACGTTCTTCAGGTTGTGGGTTCGGGCCCCACGGATACGGATCTGTTCCATGAACCTGCGGGAGAGAGGGAGGCTAAACCTGCTACTATAACGACTTTTCCAGACCGCCGTTACGGCTTGCCAACGGTCTTTGAAAGGACCTTGAAGCGTCCGCGCGAAGACCCTGCAAGCCAACCGACAGCTCTTGCAAGGCGACCCGGGCTCCGCGCTCCGGGGCCACGGTAAGTGCGCAATCAGCGCCCACTGAGTTCCACGCGGCGCGCGCATCGCCGGCGGGCAGCGGCGGCCAATCACAATACGCTCCGATGTCCTCCAACTCACCCGCTACCTCTTCACGCATGAGTGCGCCCGAGCTGCGCGCGACCGTGTCGCTTGCCGCGATCTTCGCGCTGCGCATGCTCGGCCTCTTCATGATCATGCCGGTGTTTTCGGTCTACGCGAAAACCATTCCCGGCGGCGACAACCTGCTGCTCGTCGGCATCGCGCTCGGTGCGTACGGCGTGACGCAGTCGCTCCTGTACATTTTCTACGGCTGGATCTCCGACCGCATCGGCCGCAAGCCGGTGATCGCCGCCGGCCTCGTGATCTTCGCGATCGGCAGCTTCGTGGCCGCGGGCGCGCACGACATGACGTGGATTATCGTCGGGCGCGTGATCCAGGGCATGGGCGCGGTGTCGTCGGCCGTGCTGGCCTTCATCGCCGATCTCACCAGCGAGCAGAACCGCACCAAGGCCATGGCGATGGTGGGCGGCTCGATCGGCCTGTCGTTCGCGGTGGCGATCGTCGGCGCGCCCATCGTGGTGCACTGGCTCGGCATGAGCGGCCTCTTTACGCTGGTCGGCGTGTTCTCGATCATCGCGGTGGGCGTGGTGCTGTGGATCGTGCCCGATGCGCCCAAGCCCGTGCACGTGCGCGCGCCGTTCTCCGAAGTCCTGCACAACGTCGAGCTGCTGCGCCTGAATTTCGGCGTGCTGGTGCTGCACGCGACGCAGACCGCGCTGTTCCTCGTGGTGCCGCGCCTGCTCGTCGATGCGGGTCTGCCGGTCGCCTCGCACTGGATGATTTATCTGCCCGTGATGGGCCTGTCGTTCGTGCTGATGGTGCCGGCCATCATCGCGGCGGAGAAGAAGGGCAAGATGAAGGCCGTGGTGGTCTCGGCCATTGGGCTTATTCTGATCGGCCAGCTTCTGCTCGGCTCGCTTGCGCATACCATAGCAATCGTGGCCGCCGTGCTGTTCGTGTACTTCCTCGGCTTCAATATTCTGGAAGCGTCGCAGCCTTCGCTGGTGTCGAAGCTCGCGCCGGGCAACCGCAAGGGCGCGGCCACGGGCGTCTATAACACCACGCAGTCGATCGGGCTCGCGCTCGGCGGCGTGGTGGGCGGCTGGCTGCTCAAACACGACGGCCCGAACACCGTTTTCTATACGTGCTCAGGCCTCGTGTTCTGCTGGCTTATAATCGCGGCCAACATGAAGGCGCCGCCCAAACGCGCTGAGCGCGCGTGAGCGTGCGTTTGAACGCGCTTCGGCGCGCCTGATCGGAATCAACTGGAGAAATACATGGCATCCGTGAACAAGGTGATCCTCGTCGGCAACCTCGGCGCCGAGCCGGAAGTGCGCTATCTGCCGAGCGGTGACGCCGTGGCGAACATCCGCCTCGCGACCACCGACCGCTACAAGGACAAGGCGTCCGGCGAGTTCAAGGAAATGACCGAATGGCACCGCGTGGCGTTCTTCGGCCGTCTGGCCGAGATCGTCTCGGAGTACCTGAAGAAGGGCTCGTCGGTGTATATCGAAGGCCGCATCCGCACCCGCAAGTGGCAGGCGCAGGACGGCACCGACCGTTATTCGACGGAAATCGTCGCCGATCAGATGCAGATGCTGGGCGGCCGCAGCGGCGGCGCGTCGGCGGGCAGCGATATGGGTGACGACGGCGGCTACAGCCGTGACAGCGCACCGCGCGGCGGTGGCCGTGCTTCGGGCGGCGGCGGCGGCGGCGGTGCACCGCGTTCGAGCGGTGGCGGCTCGGGCGGCGGCGCTGGCCG
Organism: Paraburkholderia sp. Ac-20347; assembly: GCF_017104805.1. NCBI lineage: Bacteria > Pseudomonadati > Pseudomonadota > Betaproteobacteria > Burkholderiales > Burkholderiaceae > Paraburkholderia > Paraburkholderia sp. Ac-20347. The sequence goes on from NZ_JAAGPN010000190.1 coordinate 12,329, forward strand.
TTCGAACGCCCCGGCCGGCGGCGGCTTCGACGAAATGGACGACGATATTCCGTTCTAGGAGGAACGTTAGTTCCTAGTGTAAGGATAGACCCGAGTTTCCAAGCTAAATCAACGATTTAGCTTGGATCTTCGGGTCTTTTTTCGTTTACGCATGATTCGATCTAGGCGGAACGTGCCTAATCGGTAAAAAATGGGTTCCGTTCGTCGAATGGAGCCTAGCGTGACCAGATACGCAATTCGTGAAGTTCGTCTTGAGAACGGCGAACGCTTCCTCAATTTTTGAAGAGGTGTCAACCATGGCAAGGACTTTGAAGTGCATGGCGCGGCGTATGGGTGGTGGGCAGGCCCATGAACACATCACCCATCTTTGGTGGCAGGTATGGCAAGACAATCAACCGACCCAGGAAAATGGGGTGTCCACTCTGGATCAATTGGTCGCGTACATTGAAAAAATGGGGAACGAATCTGTCTGGTGTCCGGATCGGAACCCTCAACAGAAGGGGGCATGGGTGCACGTCAACCACAACGGGCGGACGAAATATGTTCAGACCGTTGCTGACAAGCGCTGGACTGACAATTTGCTTGCGCTCCCCATCAAGTGAGTAACTCGCTACCAAGCTACGGAGTAGACCGATGACCCAAAAAATTTTTGTTGAGCGCCGCTCGGACGAAGGGGACTACGCAGTCCGTCGCCCGAATTCCCAGCGGGCAAGCGCAATCGCCCCGACGCAGCGAGAGGCAATCGAGCGCGCGCGTGAACTCAATCCGAGCGGCCCGGTGCTCGTCGAGCGCGTGCGAACGACGAGTGTCGGGAAGCCGGACAAGTGGCGTAAGCCGTGAAGCATGATGTTGATTGATCGCGTCGACAATAGTTCTGCGAATAGCTGCTAACAAGGGCAGCGGAAGTGGTTTGCAAGCTGACTTCCACTACGCTTCTCGATGTGGCTTTTACGAAATTCAATCGGTGGACCGTCGCGATCAGTGAGGAATCAACTGGTTACCGAAGAATTTTGCCGTGGCATATTCCGCTAACCGTTCTAAGCCGGTTCGACTCGCGCTCGATTCCTTCGCGCGCGAATCCGGCGAAAAGCCCGCGACCTTCCCGGTCGCGGGCTTTTTTCATGGTGCAGCGCGTCCTGCGCCGCCACGCTCCTTCCTTTGATTTGCATCACGGCAAATCTGCCGCGCCCAGGCGACGATAAAAAAGATGCATCAATTTTGCATCTTACAAGACGTCCGATGCGGCGCGGGTTGCCGCCATCGGGCAACGCCGTGCTCCGTCAGCCGATCCACCGTCGCCTGACGCGTGGCGCGAGCCATCCCCACAAGCAAGGAGAGCACCGTGTTTTGCTATCAATGTGAACAGACCGACCGCGCCCACGGCGCGCCCGGATGCGCGTCGGCGAAGGGCAACTGCGGCAAGGACGCCACCACCGCCGATCTGCAGGATCTGCTGATCCACGCGGTCAAGGGCATCGCACAGTACAACGCGCTCGCGCGCGGTCTCGGCAGCGCCGACCGCGAAGCCGACCGTTTCATCCTCTACGCGATGTTCACCACGCTCACCAACGTGAACTTCAACGCCGGCCGCTTCGTGGCGATGCTGCGCGAGGCCGCGCAACATCGCGACTGCGTGAAGGCCGCCTATGAAACGATGGCGTTCGCGCAGGGCGTCGCGCTGCAGGAACCCGCCGGTCCCGCGCGCTGGCAGCCGGGCGAGGATCTGCCGCAACTGCTCGGGCAGGCCGCGGACGTCGGCGTCGATGCGGGTCTCGATGTCGTGGGCGCCGATATCGTCGGGCTGCGCGCGCTGGTGCTCTACGGCCTCAAGGGCGTGTGCGCCTACGCGCATCACGCGCGCGTGCTCGGCTACGAAAGCGACGAGGTCTACGCGGGCGTGGCGTCGGCGCTCGATTTCCTCGCGCGCGAGCCCGTCGAGGCGGGCGAACTCCTCGAACAGGCGCTCGCGCTCGGCAGCCTGAACCTCAAGGTGATGGAATTGCTCGACGCCGCCAACACCGGCCGCTTCGGCAACCAGCAGCCCACCGCCGTGCGCATGACGCCGGTCGCGGGCAAGGCGATCCTCGTGTCCGGCCACGATCTGGGCGATCTCGAAGCGCTGCTGCAAGCCACCGAAGGCGCGGGCGTGCAGATCTACACGCACGGCGAGATGCTGCCTGCGCACGCGTATCCGAAGCTCAAGGCGTATGCACACCTCGCGGGCAACTACGGCGGCGCGTGGCAGGACCAGCAGTCCGACTTCGCGAATTTCCCCGGCCCGATTCTGATGACCTCGAACTGCCTGATCGAGCCGCTTCCGCACTATCGTCAGCGCATTTTCACGACCGGGTCGGTCGGCTGGGCGGGCGTGCGCCATCTGGAACATCACGCGTTCGCGCCGCTCGTGCAGGCCGCGCTCGCGCTGCCGGGCTTCCGCGAAACCGCGCCCGAGGAAACCGTGACTATCGGCTTCGCGCGCCATACCGTGCTCGGCGTGGCCGACAAGGTGATCGACGCCGTGAAGGCCGGCCAGATCCGCCACTTCTTCCTGATCGGCGGCTGCGACGGCGCCGCGCCCGGCCGCAACTACTACACCGAGTTCGCGCAGGCCGCGCCCGCCGACACCGTCGTCATGACGCTCGGCTGCAACAAGTACCGCTTCAATCGCCATGCGTTCGGCGACATCGGCGGCATTCCGCGTCTGCTCGATCTCGGCCAGTGCAACGACAGCTATTCGGCGATCCAGATCGCGGTGGCGCTCGCGGAAGCGTTCGAGTGCGGCGTCAACGATCTGCCGCTGTCGCTGGTGATTTCGTGGTTCGAGCAGAAGGCGGCCGCCGTGCTGCTGACGCTGCTCGCGCTCGGCATCCGCAACATCCGGCTCGGACCGACGCTGCCGGCTTTCCTCACGCCGGGCGTGGTGCAGATTCTCGTCGATCAGTTCGGCATCCAGCCGATCGGCGACGCGCACGCCGACCTCGCCGCCGCGCTCGCGCGCAAGGCCGCGTGAGCGCGAGCACGGGGCAAGCCGATGAACCATCGAATCGAGATTCTCACGCGTGACGGCGCGGCCTTGACCTTCGAGTGCGCGCCGCAGCAGGACGTGCTGGCGGCGGCCGCGGCGGCGCAGTTGACGCTGCCGTC
>NZ_JAAGPN010000191.1:0-15606 GCF_017104805.1 Paraburkholderia sp. Ac-20347
TGCGCGGCGCGGGCTTCGCTTCGGGCGTTTCGGTGTCGCTGGCGGCGTCGGGCGCCGATGCGGCCTCGGGCTCACTCGCGACATCCGGCTCGCTCGCGGCGACGGGCGCTTCCGGCTCGGGCGGCGGCGGCGAGCGGAACAGACTGCAGCCCGACAGCACGGCTACGACGAGCAGAGCGGAAAGGGTCGGAAGATTTACAACAGGACGTGCGAAACCGCCTCTCATCAACAGAAACTCCTAGGAGCGCCGGCGCGGGCTTGCGCTCAGGCGCGCCGCGCGGCGGGGTCAAACCGGGTCGTGAGAGTTTAACCCGCGCAACGGGGCAATCCGCCTAAAACGGCCCTTTTTGCGTCTTTTCAACCCGATTGACCCGCCATCTCGACGACAAAAGCGCATCGGCCGCCCGTCTGCCGCGATTTTGCCGCGAGCCAGACGGCGCGTTTCGGGCTGCCTGTGTGTTCTGTCAGGCGTGCGGCTTAGCGCAAGCCGCACGCCCGAGCACGGCGACGCCATCCGATTCATTCATCGGACGACATCGCGCGCGGTCAGAGCGTGGAAGAAAAAAAGCGCCGGGGTAAACGCGGGGGACGCCCGCCCGCCGGGCCTTGTTCGCGGCGATATAAGGATCACGGCATGTCCTCAATGCGATTTACGCGATGGGAGCGCATGACGGGTTCGCCTAACCTTCGATCCAGCATAAAGATGTCAAAAAACTGTCCACCGATATAGACAGCGCTTCCCAAGGCGCGCCCGGCTGGCGTCGACACGACAACTCAACATACGAGACGAACCTGATGACGGGTCCGCGCGCACGCCGCCGGTCCGTTTCAGCACGCTGATAAAGGAGGCACTCATGCTCGACCCCCACGTCCGGCCATTGGCCGACGCCGCCGAACTGACCGCGGATCTGTCCGTGGCCCGTGACGGCGACGCCCTCGACGCCGCCCGCGCGACGGGCTTGCTCGACCGCTATTTCGACATCGCCGCGCGCGGCAGTTCGGTGCGCCAGGAGGGCATCGCGGGCGTCACCACGTTCCTCGCGATGGTCTATTCCGTGTTCGTCGTGCCGGGCATGCTCGGCAAGGCGGGCTTCGACACCAGCGCGGTATTCGTGGCCGTCTGTCTGACCACCGCATTCGGCTCGCTGCTGATGGGCCTGTGGGCGCGTCTGCCGATCGCGATCGGCTGCGCCATTTCGCTGACGGCGTTCACCGCGTTCGGCCTCGTGCTCGGCAAGGGCCTCAAGCCGGAAGTCGCGCTCGGCGCGGTGTTCCTGATGGGCCTCGTTTTCACGGCGATTTCCGTCACGGGCGTGCGCTCGTGGATCCTGCGCAACCTGCCGCACGGCATCGCGCATGGCACGGGCATCGGCATCGGGCTGTTCCTGCTGCTGATCGCGGCCAACGACGTGGGCCTCGTCGTGAAGAATCCGGGCGCGGGTCTGCCGGTCTCGCTCGGTCATGTCACCTCGCTGCCGGTCATCATGTCGGTGGTCGGTCTCGCGGCGATTTTCGGCCTCGTGCGCCGCCGCGTGCCGGGCTCGATCCTGATCGTGATCGTGGCGATTTCGGCGCTCGGGCTCGCGCTCGATCCGGCCGTGACCTTCCACGGCGTGTTCGCGTGGCCGTCGCTGTCGGCGCCGGGTCATGCCTCGCTGATCGGCGCGATGGACATCAAGGGCGCGCTCTCGCTGACGGTGCTGCCGAGCGTGCTCGCGCTCGTGATGACGGCCGTGTTCGACGCCACCGGCACGATCCGCGCCGTGGCGGGGCAGGCGGGCCAACTCGACGCCAACGGACGCATCATCAACGGCGGCCGCGCGCTGACCGCCGACTCGGTCAGCTCGATCTTCTCGGGCTTCTTCGGCGGCGCGCCGGCGGCCGCCTATATCGAATCGACCGTGGGCGTGGCGGCGGGCGCGAAGACCGGCATGGCCGCCGCTGTGGTGGGCGTGCTGTTCCTCGCGGTGATGTTCTTCGCGCCGCTCGCGGGCCTCGTGCCGTCGTACGCCACGGCGCCCGCGCTCATGTATGTCGGCCTGATGATGCTGTCGAGCGTCGCGCGCCTCGACATGAGCGACATGGTCGATTCGATGGCGGGCCTCGTTTGCGCCGTGTTTATCGTGCTGACGGCCAATATCGTCACCGGCATCATGCTCGGCTTCTCCACGCTGGTGATCGGCCGCGTGGTGAGCGGCGAGTTCAGAAAGCTCAACGTCGGCACGGGCATCATCGCCGCCGTGCTCGTGGCGTTCTACCTGGGCGGCTGGGCCATCTGACGCGCACGCGTCGCGCTGGCCCGGTCATCGGCAGGACGGTCCCACGGCGCCCCGTCCTGCCGGCTTCACGGCTCGCGTTCGCCTGACGGCGGCGCGGGCCGTGCGGTATTTTCGGCGCGATTTTTTATTGCCGGAACCGGCAAAGATCGCGCCTTGACTTCCGCGTCTCGCGTTCTATGCTAAACCACATGGTTAAGTATGAAGACGACGCGCTGAATCGCACCTTCGCCGCGCTCGCGGACCCCACGCGGCGCGCGCTGCTCGCGCGGCTCGCCCAGCAGGACGCGCTCTCGGTGAGCGCGCTCGCGCAGCCCTTCGCGATGTCCTTGCCCGCCGTGATGAAGCATCTCGACGTGCTCGCCGAGGCGGGTCTCGTCACGCGCGAGAAGACCGGGCGCACGGTCGCGTGCCGTCTCGCGGCGGGGCCGATGGAGGACGCGATGCAGTGGCTCGCGCACTATCAGCGCTTCTGGAACGAGGCGCTCGATCGTCTCGCCGCTTTCGTGGAGGAAGACGCATGTCCAGCCGACCCGAACCTGTCACCGCTGCAACCGCTGTCGCCGGTGCAGGCGATGGCGCCGACGCCGCCCGAGGCGTCGCCGTCCTCGTCCTCCGCCGTCGTCTCAACGCGAACGCCTGCAAGGTCTACGCGGCATGGACGCAAGCGGCGCAACTGATGCGCTGGATGCATCCGCTCGACACGACCTGCCTGCATGCCGAAGCGGACGTGCGCGTGGGCGGGCGCTTTCGCATCATCATGCGTTCGCCCGACGGCGAGGAGCACGATGTGAGCGGCACGTATCTGGAGGTCGTGCCCGAGCAGAAACTGGTGTTCACGTGGGCGTGGCGCAGCACGCCCGAGCGCGAATCGCGCGTGAGCGTGCTGCTGCGCGCCGAAGGCGAAACGACCGAGCTGACGCTGCGTCACGAACGTCTCTTCGACGAAGCAACGCGCGACGCGCATCGCGAAGGCTGGTCCAGCGCGTTCGACCGGCTGGGCGAGCTGTTCGACTAGGCGCTCACCGCGCCGGTATCGACGATCAACCGAAGGAGGAAGACACGATGGAAGCGCACAAGATTGTTTCGGAGGCCGAATGGTTGAAGGCGCGCGAGGCGCTGCTCGAAGACGAACGCGCATTCACGCATGCGCGCGACGCGCTGGTGGCGAAGCGCCAGGCGCTGCCGTGGGTGAAAGTCGAGAAAAACTATACCTTCGAGACGCCGCACGGCACACGCACGCTCGCCGAGCTGTTCGGTCCGCGCAGCCAGTTGCTGACGTATCACTTCATGCTCGGACCGGACTGGGAAGAGGGCTGTCCCGGCTGCTCGTTTCTGTCCGATCACGTCGATGGCATGCTGCCGCATCTGGAGCATCACGACGTGACTTACGTGGCCGTCTCGCGCGCGCCGCTCGCGAAGATCGAGGCCTTCAAACAGCGCATGGGCTGGCGGTTTCCGTGGGTGTCGTCGTATGGCGGTGAATTCAATTTCGACTTCAACGTGTCCTTCACCGACGCCGACAAGGCGCGCGGCACGGCGCGCTACAACTATCGCGATCAGGACTACGTGAGCGACGAATTACCGGGCATCAGTGCGTTCTATCGCGACGAGGCGGGGCAGGTCTATCACACGTATTCGGCCTACGCGCGTGGCGTCGAATTGCCGATCGCGACCTACGCGATGCTCGAATTCACGGCGAAAGGCCGCAACGAAGCGCACGACATGAACGACTGGATGCGCCATCACGATCGTTATGGCGACAGCGCTCAGACGCACGCGTGCTGCGGGCACGACAAGGCCGGGCACTGAAGAAGACGTGGGGCTTAAAGACAGCGCGAAACGATGTGTCTGTCAGCTTGCGCAGGGTCGCGGAAAGTGCTGCGAAACGTGAATGAAAGCACCAGGGGCGAGCGACGCAATGCGGCGTCGCGAACGCGAGAGTCGGCTTAGAGCGACATCTCGAACGCGGGGCGCAGCAGGACTTCAATCGCCATCACGATCAGACCCATGGCAGCGGCGGCGAGGGTCAGCGTGCCGTATTCGTCGTAGCGCGCATCGTAGAGACAAGCGACGACGAACAGAATGGCGAGCAGGTTGGTCAGCCAGTCGAAGTTCAGCGCGAGGAGCATCGGTGTATCCGGGTGCCGATCCACAGAAAGCGGGCCGGCGGGTAGTGCAAACCGGCGCGATTCTAGCGGATCGACCTTACGGATACGCAACAATACGGCGCATTACAACGTTATTTTTGCGGCCGTTATTTTTGGGACGTGGGCGCCGGCATCTCGTCGCGGATCCACTCCGTGACCGAGCTGCGCTTCGGCTCCCAGCCCAGCAGCTTGCGCGCGCGCTCGCCGCGCACGCGGCTGTTCGAACCGAGCCCGTACGACGCCATCTCGTAACCCCATTCCCCGATCGCGTCTTGCAGCGGCCAATCTTGCGGCGCGCCGAGGCCCATCTTCCGCGCGAGCGCTTCGGTCATCGAGACGAAGTTGGCTTCGCCGCTGTCGACGAAATAGAACGTGCCCGCAGGGGTTTTCTCGATCGCGAGGCGATAGAGTTCGGCGACATCGTCCACGTGCACGTTCGACCAGATGTTCAGGCCGCGCCCGACGTGACGCATGACGCCGCTTTTCTGCGCCTGACGAATCAGTCGCGGCAACTGCACGCTCGCCGCGCCCGGCACCGCGCCCACGCCGTAGATCAGCGTGTTGCAGAGCACGGCGCTGCGAATGCCGCGCTGCGCGCCCGCGAGCACGAGATCGTCGATGGCCACGCGCGGCGCCTTGTCGGGCGTCGGCGCGGGCAGGGCGTCTTCGTAGTAGATCTTGTCGGTCGGCTCGCCGCCCGAAGCGTCGCCGACGATGCTCGATCCGCTCGTATGCAGCAGCGGCTTGTCCGAGCCTTCGAGCGCGTCGAGCAGCGCTTCGACCGCGCCGCGATGGTCGCTGTCGGCGGCGTTGATGACGGCGTCGGCGGCGCGCGCTTCGCGCATCAGCAGATCGCGGTCGTCGAGACCGCCGTGCACCGGCGCGATGTTCAGCGCTTCGAGATCGGCGAACTGTTCGGGGCGGCGCACCAGCCCGCGCACTTCATGGCCCGCGCGCGCCAGATGCGCCGCGATCGTGCCGCCGATAAAGCCGCCTGCGCCCGTCACGAATACTTTCATTGGAACTCTCCTGGTTGGCCCGGCGCCGCCAACGGCGGCGGGGCGAATGGTCGTGATGAATGATCTGGCGTCGAGTATCGCGGCATTCGCGCTTTGCAAAAACCGTGTTAGTCTCAAATGAATCTTGACTGCGGATCAACAATGAAAACGTCGACCGACGAATTGCTCGTATTCGTCACCGTGATCGATGCGGGGTCGATCACCGCCGCCGCCGAAAAACTTCAGCAGACGGTCTCGGGCGTGAGCCGCGCGCTCACCCGGCTCGAAAAGCAGCTGGGCGTGGCGCTGATTCTGCGTACCACGCGGCGTCTGCAACTGACCGAAGAGGGCGAGCTGTTTCTCGAACGCGCCCGTGCGATTCTGGGCGCGATGGAAGATGCCGAAGAGGCCGTCACGCGCCATCGCGAACAGCCGTCGGGGCGGCTGCGCGTGGACGCGGCCACGCCGTTCATGCTGCACTGTATCGTTCCGCACGTGAGCGCGTTCGCGGCGCGCTTTCCCGAGATCCAGCTCGAACTGACGAGCAACGAGCGCATCGTCGACCTGCTGGAGCAGCGCGTGGATATCGCGATCCGCATCGGCGCGCTGCAGGATTCCACGCTGCATGCACGCTCGCTCGGCGTGAGCCGCCGCCGCGTGGTGGCGAGTCCCGCGTATCTCGCGGAGCACGGCGTGCCGCGCTCGCTCGCGGCCTTGCGCGAGCAGCGGCTGATCGGCTTCACGGCGCCCGCGCAACTGAACCGCTGGCCGCTGCGCGAATCGACCGCCGACGCCGACGCGGACAATGCGTCTCAAGCGCCCTTGTTCGACGAAACCGCCGAGCCGGGCATTGCGATCCAGCCGACGCTGTCCGCATCGAGCGGCGAGACCATCCGGCAACTCGCGCTCGCGGGCGCGGGCATTGCCTGTCTTTCGGACTTCATGACTGCCGACGACCGCGCGTCGGGCCGTCTCGTCACGCTTCTCGACGACGCGCTGCTCGCCGAGCGCCAGCCGATCCACGCCGTCTACTACCGCAGCGCCGCGCTGGCCGCGCGCGTGCAGTGTTTTCTCGCGTTTATCGGGGGCAGGCTGGAACTGCAGCCCTGACGGGGCCGGGTGCGGTGGCGGGGCCGCGCTCATGGATAGTCCCAGGGCGGCGTGATCCGACTAAGAGTTGTCTATACAGGCGCGCCAGGCTAGACTGCGCGACAACTTGTATAGACAGGATTCGATCATGCTTCTCACGCCCGGCCATCTGACCCTGCCCCAACTGCGCCAGATCGCGCGCGAAACGGTGAAACTCGAACTCGATCCGGCGAGCTACGCCGGCATCGACGCGGGCGCGCGCGCCGTCGCCGAGATCACCGCCAAGGGCGAGCCCGCTTACGGCATCAACACGGGTTTCGGCCGACTCGCGAGCACGCATATCCCGACCGATCAGCTCGAACTGCTGCAACGCAACCTCGTGCTCTCGCACGCCGTGGGCGTGGGCGAGCCGATGTCGCGTCCGGTCGTGCGCCTGCTGATGGCGCTGAAGCTGTCGAGCATGGGCCGCGGCCACTCGGGCATCCGCCGCGAAGTGATGGGCGCGCTGATCACGCTGTTCAACGCCGACGTGCTGCCGCTGATCCCCGTGAAGGGTTCGGTTGGCGCCTCGGGCGACCTCGCGCCGCTCGCGCATATGTCGGCGGTGCTGCTCGGCATCGGCGAAGTGTTCATTCGCGGCGAGCGCGCCAGCGCCGAAGCGGGCCTGGCCGCCGCCGGCCTCAAGCCGCTCACGCTGCAGGCCAAGGAAGGCCTCGCGCTGCTCAACGGCACGCAGGCGTCCACGGCGCTCGCGCTCTACAACATGTTCGCGATCGAAGACCTGTACCGCACGGCGCTGGTGTCGGGCGCGCTGAGCGTGGACGCGGCGGCGGGCTCGGTCAAGCCGTTCGACGCGCGCATCCACGAACTGCGCGGCCATCGCGGCCAGGTCGAAGCGGCCGCGTCGTATCGCGACCTGCTCGAAGGCTCGGCGATCAACCTCTCGCACCGCGATTGCGGCAAGGTGCAGGACCCGTACTCGCTGCGCTGCCAGCCGCAGGTGATGGGCGCGTGTCTCGACCAGATGCGCCACGCGGCGCACGTGCTGCTGATCGAGGCGAACGCGGTCTCCGACAATCCGCTGATCTTTCCGGAAACGCTCGAAGTGCTTTCGGGCGGCAACTTCCACGCCGAGCCGGTGGCCTTCGCCGCCGACAATCTCGCGCTCGCGGCCGCCGAAATTGGCGCGCTGGCCGAGCGCCGCATCGCGCTGCTGATCGACGCGACGCTCTCGGGCCTGCCGCCTTTCCTCGTCAAGGACGGCGGCGTGAACTCGGGCTTCATGATCGCGCACGTGACGGCGGCGGCGCTGGCCTCGGAAAACAAGACGCTCGCGCATCCGGCTTCGGTCGATTCGCTGCCGACGTCGGCGAACCAGGAAGACCACGTGTCGATGGCGACCTTCGGTGCGCGCAAGCTCGCCGACATCGCCGACAACACGGCCAACATCCTCTCGATCGAACTGCTCGCCGCCGCGCAAGGCGTCGATCTGCGCGCGCCGCATCAGACCAGCCCGGCGCTGCAACGCGTGATGCAGACCGTGCGCGCCGAAGTTCCGCATTACGATCTCGACCGTTACTTCGCGCCGGACATCGCGGCCGTCACGCGTCTGGTGCAGGACGGCGTCATCGCGGCGCACAGCCCGTTCGCGTTCGAATCGCAGGCGAACTGAGCGTCGCCGGGCGACGAGCGCCGCGCATGAACGCGCCCGCGTATCAAGGCATCAAGGACTTCATCCTTGCGCGCATCGACGCGGGCGAGTGGGGCGAGGGCGACCAGGTGCCGTCGGAGAACGAGCTGGCGCGCGAGTTCAAGGTCGCCCGCATGACCGTGAACCGCGCGCTGCGCGAACTGACCGCCGAACAGGTGCTCACGCGCGTGCAGGGCGCGGGCACCTTCGTCGCGCGGCCGAAGTACGAGTCGACGCTGGTGGCCATCCGCAGCATCTCCGACGAGATCGTCGCGCGCGGCCACCGGTATCGCGCCGAGGTGCTGGAACTCGGGCCGATGGCCGCCGACGAGGCGCTCGCGCTCGAAATGGGCCTGCGTACGCACGACGTCGTGTTTCGTTCGCGCGTGCTGCACTTCGAGAACGACGAGCCGGTGCAACTCGAAGATCGCTGGGTCAATCCGGCGCTCGCGCCCGATTACGCCGGACAGGATTTTACGCAGACCACGCCGAATCAGTACCTCGTGCGCGTGGCGCCCTTGCAGCGCGTGGAGTACCGCATCGAGGCGCTCGCGCCCGAAGGCGACACGCGCGCGCATCTGGCGATGGGCGAGTCCGAGCCGTGTCTCGTGCTGCATCGGCGCACGTGGTCGCGTGCGCTGGTGGCGTCAGTGGCGAATCTCTGGCATCCGGGCAGCCGCTATCGCTTCACCGGGCATTTCTAGGCGCTTTCCGCCGCTCTCCGCCGTTTTTTCGTGCCGCCGTCGATATCGGTCGATCTCGATTCATTGGTGGTACGAAACAATTCCATTTGCCTTTCGAAGCGATCACGAACGCGCCATCGCCAGCCCGTCTAGCGGGTTACGACCCCGCTTGAACGTTGCGGCCGCGCGGCACGTGTCTTGCGGCGGGTTGCATCGCACCGTGCGATGCGGCTAACCTTCAGGCATCGGCCAGGCGCATCGATGTTGATGCGGCCTTCGAGGAGGACCTCCGCAATGGAAGATTCCGGCGCTACGCTCATGCCCATGTGGCGCGCGAACCTCGCGCTGCTCACCCGCGAAGTCGGCGCGGTCACGCGGCTCGCGCGCATGATGACGTTTTCCGCCAGTCACATGAAGCTGATCGTGACCGGACAGCGCGACTTCAGCGCGGAGTTCGTGCGCGGCGTGGAAGCCGTCACGGGCTTGCGCGAAGGCTGGATGGACGAGCCGCACGACGCGGCCGACGTACCCGACGAAGCCCGCGAGGCCATCGCCGGCGAATCGCCGCGCGCGCGCTTTCGCGGCACGGCGCATCCGGTGCGCAAGGCGCCGGTGCTGCGCTCGGAGCCGATCTTCGGGCAGACCGGCGTCAGGCGCGAGGGCGGGCAGGACACCCAGACGCAGCGGAAGCTGGCGGGCACGCGCAAGATCCGCGAACTGGCCGCGCAGGACGTGCGCAAGCTCGAACGCCACCTGAGCATGTTGCCGGTCGATCCGGAAGCGCTGCGCTCGCGTATCGAGGACGTGATCGGCTATGCGGAGCCCGACGAACGCGTACGCGCCGATCTCGAAGGGCGGCTCGAACAGATCGAGAAGCATCGCGAGTTGCTGCTGCGGCACGTCTCGCGTTTGCATGCGCTGCTGCTGCGACTCGGCGAGGAGTGACGCCGCTCATCTGTCCGCGTGCCTGTTTTTTATCGGCTAGACCCGCAGTTCCGCGAGAATCTGCTCGGCGAGAAAGTCGCACGGCGGGCGGTTCGAACTCGCGCTGCGCGCGAGCACCACTTCGAGTTCGGGCAGATCGGGCAGACCGTGCGGGCGACCCAGCGTGGCGAAGGTCTCCGGCACGGCGCAGCGCGCGAGCGGCGCGACGGCGAGACCTGCCGCCACCATGCTGCACAAGCCCATCAAGCTCGGACTTTCATATGAGGTGCGATAGGTGATGCGGGCGCGCTCCAGCGCCTGGATTGCGTTCGCGCGCGCGACGCTGCCCGCGCTGAAGAGGGCGATGGGCAGCGGCCGTTCGCGCCAGACCTCGCGGCCGATCGCGGCCGTGGCGGCGGCGGGCGGCCCGGCCCAGACCATCGGCTCGAAGCGGATGAATTCGCCGGACAATCCCCGCGCGCTGCTGGTGCCGGTCGTCCCGGTGATGCACGCGAGATCGATCTTGTTCTCCCGCACCAGCGGCGCGAGCGCGCTGCTCGGCAGCCCGACCACCTGAATCTCCACCTTCGGCCAGTTCGCCGAGAACTTGCGCAGCACGGGCGGCAGCAGCGACGACGCGTAGTCGTCGGGCATGCCGATCGACACGCGCCCCGTGACCTCGGGATGCGCGAGCGTCGCCCAGGCCTCGTCGCGCAGCGCCAGCATGCGCCGCGCGTAGGCGATCAGTGTGTGGCCGTCGGGCGTGGGCGTGACGTTGCGCGGCGCGCGGATGAAGAGCGGCTTGCCGAGCGTCTCTTCCAGCGCGCGGATCTGCATGCTCAGCGCGGCCTGCGAGCGGTGCACCAGCGCCGCGCCGCGCACGAAGCTGCCAGCGTCGGCGACGGCCACCACCATGGCGAGCACGTCCAGATCGAGGGTCTTCATCGGTATAAGAAAAACTGATCGAAAACTTCAATATAACGCGTTTGTCTGAAGGTCGCGACGTCCGTATTCTGGGGAACGAGCCGCCCGCTTTGTCCTCGGTCCGCTCCCTTCCCACGTTCCGCTAGCGCGTTGCCGCCAACCATAACGAGATCCGCGATGTCGATGACCCCGTCTATTGATTTGAACTACGAACGATTCCGCGCGCTCGGCCTGCGCCTCGACATGTCGCGCGGCAAGCCCGCGCCCGAGCAGCTCGATCTCTCGGCGGCGCTGTTCGAGGCTGCGGATACAGCCGGTTTTCGCGCGCGCGACGGCTTCGACTGCCGCAATTACGGGCTGGGCGCGGGCGTGCCCGAGGCGCGCGAACTGGGCGCGGAACTGCTGGGCGTGAGCGCCGCGCAGGTCGTGGCGGCGGGCAATTCGAGCCTCGAACTGATGCACGACGCGTTCGTGTTCGCGCTGCTGCATGGCGTGCCGTCGGGCGAGGCGGGCGCGCAAGGCACGCCGTGGCGCGCCCAGCGCGAGATCGCGTTCCTTTGCCCCGCGCCGGGCTACGACCGTCACTTCGCGATCTGCGAGGCGCTGGGCGTGCGCATGATCGCCGTGCCGATGAACGACGACGGCCCCGACATCGACGCCGTCGAAGCGCTGGTTCGCGACGACGCCTCGATCAAGGGCATGTGGTGCGTGCCGCATTACAGCAACCCGACGGGCGCGACGTATTCCGACGACGTCGTGCGCCGACTCGCCGCGCTGCCCACGGCCGCGCCCGATTTCCGCCTGTTCTGGGACGACGCCTATCGTTTCCACCATCTCGTCGATACCGTCGATACGCCGCGCGCCGCGCACGACATGATCGCGGCCTGCGAGGCGGCGGGCCACGCCGACCGCGTGCTGATGTTCGCGTCGCTGTCGAAGGTGACTTACGCGGGCGGCGGGCTCGCGTGGCTGGCGGCGTCGCCGCGCAACGTGGCGTGGTGGCTGCGCCATACGGGCGTGCGCTCGATCGGCCCGGACAAGCTGAACCAGTTGCGCCACGTGCGTTTCGTGCGCGATCGCGCGACGCTCGACGCGCTGATGGCGCGGCACCGCGCGTTGCTCGCGCCGAAGTTCGACGCGGTCGATGCGGTGTTTCGCGAGCGTCTGGCGGGCGTGCCGCAGGTGAGCTGGAACGCGCCGCGGGGCGGCTATTTCATCAGCCTGTATGCGCCGCCGGGCTGCGCGCGCCGCACGGTGGAACTCGCCGCCGAGGCGGGCCTCGTGCTGACGCCGGCGGGCGCAGCGTTTCCTTATGGCGTCGATCCGCAGGACAGCCATTTGCGGATCGCGCCGTCGTTTCCCGCGCTCGACGAGGTGCGGCTCGCGGCGCATGGCATCGCGCTCGCGCTGCTGCGCGCCGTCGAGGAGCAGGGCAGGCGGGCGGCCTGAAGCGGGTGGTCTGAAGCGGTTGTCTGAAGCGGGCGGTCCGGCAGGCGATGTGCTACAACGAAAGTCGAACGCCATCGTCCTCGCGAGGTCGCCGTGTCCGCTGCGCTTTTCCTGTCCACATCGCCGCTCGCCGCCGCTCCGGGCCGGGAAGCCGACGACTGCGTCTGCATGCTCGGCCCGGGCGATCGTCCCTTCGAGGAACGTCACGAACGCGCTTGCCTCGCGATTGTCGTGGCGGGATCGTTCGGTTGTCGCGGCGCGCGGCGGACGCGGCGTTGAGCGTGGCGCGCCCCGGCGACTTTGCGCGGATCTTCGCGCTCGCGCTCGCACTTTGCGTGGTTTCGGCGACGTGGGCGGCCTCGGCGCAGCCCATCACCACGCCGCCTCCCGACACGATCCCCGAAGACGACACGCCCCCGGCGACGCTGGAACGCGACGTCCACGTTTTCGTCGTGCAAAAAGACGGCTCGGTCGAGGAGCACGACGATTCGACCTTGCGCGCGAACACGGGCGCGGGCGTCGATGCCATTGCCCAGCGCTATGTCTGGTTCAATAAGGATATCGAAACGATCACGGGCCTCGCGGCGCAGACGATCGATCCGGACGACAGCGTGCATACGGTCGGCCCGGCGAATATCCGCGACGTGCAGGAGCCGCGCTCGGCGGGCGCGCCGACCTTCGAGGACGGCGTGCTGCGCACCGTGATCTTTCCGGGCGTGCAGCCTGGTTCGCGCGTGCGGCTCGCGTTTTCGAAGCGGCGCGCGAAGCCTTTGCAGGCGGGCACGTTCTCGTACTTCGCGGTGCCGGAGGATCAGCCCACGCAGTTCCAGCGCCTGATTTTCGATCTGCCCGCCGACGTGCCGCTCTACGCCGACGCACGCGGCTACACCGCGCAGCCGCCCGTGACGGAAAACGGCCGCACCCGTTATGCGTTCGACTACGCGCACGGCCCGTATGCGCCGCTGGAGGCGGGCGCGGTCGCGCGCGTGAACTGGGGCGCGCGCCTGATGGTGACGACGGTGCCGAGCTTCGCGGCCTTCGCGGCGCGTTACCGCGAGTCGGCGGCCGATCCATCGGCGACGAGTCCGGCCATCGCGGCCTTCGCGCAATCGCTCACGGCGGGCGCGAGCGATCCGCGCGAGAAAGCCGCGCGCATTTACGACTGGATGCGTCTGAACATTCGCTACGTCGCGCTATTTCTGGGCGAGACCGAGGCCGCGCCGCATCGCGCGGCGGACATCCTGCGCGACCGCTATGGCGACTGCAAGGATCACGTCGCGCTGTTCACGGCGCTGCTGGCGGCGGTCGGCGTGCGCGCCGAGGCCGCGCTCATCAGCCTCGGGCCGGTCTACAGCTTGCCGGACGTGCCGGGCTACGGCGCGGAAGCGATCAACCACGTCATCGCGTATCTGCCCGATCTGAACGTGTTCGCCGATACCTCGTCGGGCGGCGTGGCCTTCGGCTTCCTGCCGGCGGGCGTGATGGACCGCCCGGCGCTGCTCGTCGACGACGGCGTGCTCGTGCGCACGCCCGCGACGCAACCGCGCGCGCGCTCGGCGCGGCTGGAGATCGACGTGAATGCCGACGGCAACGCCGCGTTTCGCTATCACGTCGACGATGCGGGCGCGAGCGCGGAGCCCGAGCGCAACACGTTTCGGCGCGCGACGCATCAGGTCGCGCAGCAGATCGCCGCGCAGCGCGTGCGGCAGACCGGGCTCGCGGGCACCGCGCGGATTGCCACGAGCGCGCTCGACGCCACGTCGGGGCCGTTCGGCACGCGTATCGAAGGCAAGCTCGATCACTTCGTGTGGCGCGACGGCACCACGGCGCTGCCCGCGCTGAGCAGCCTGTCGGGCGGCATCGGCACGCAGATCGACACGTGGCTCGCGGTGCCGCGCCGCACGCAGCCGTGGGCCTGCGTGGGCGGCGATTACGAGGAGGACGCGCAGATCGCGCTGCCCGCGTTCGCGCGCGTGACGGACCTGCCGCGCGATACCGATGTGAGCACGCAGGCCGACGCGGCGCGCATCGTCTACAGCGCGCGTTATGTGTTCGATCCGCTCACGCGCACGGTGCAGATTGCGCGGCGTTTGTCGGCGCGATTCGGGCAACAGGTGTGTTCGGCGCAGCAGTTCGAGCAGATGCGCGACGCACTCGTACGCATCCAGCGCGACACGCACGCGCAGATCGTCGTGCGTGCGCGATGAATCGATCAGGATGGCTGATTAAATTAAGCGGAGCCTGAAAACAGGCGTCGAACGCGCGGTTTCAGCCGCCGCGCGTCATCACCGGCACCCACGCGCCTTGCTTGACCTGATAGAGCGTGGATGCGCCGTTCTTGAGCGCGCCATGTTCGTCGAAGGCAATGCGGCCAGTCACGCCGTCGAACGCAAGCGTGCTGAGCACCGGGCGGTAGACGTCCGGTTTCGCCGACTTTGCCGCGACCATCGCGTGAATCGCGGCCCACGCGGCGTCGTAGCCGAATGGCGCGTAAGCGAGCACATCGGCGCCAAAGCGGCTGCGGTACTTCTGCGCGAAGCGCGGGCCGTCGGGCAGTTGCGCGAGCGGGCGGCCGTATTCCCAGGCCATCGCGCCTTCGCCGGCTGCGCCCGCGAACTGCACGAAATCGGGATTCGCCACGCCGCCCCCGCCCACGAACTGCGTGTTCATGCTGCGCGCCTTCATCTGCTTGACGAGCGATCCCGCCTGATGCGCGAGGCCGCCGAAGTAGAGCAGGTCGGCGTCGGCGGCCTTGATCTTCGAGAGCTGCGGGCCGAAGTCGTCGGATTCCGTGGCGGCGAACTCGCGCGCGACCACGTTGCCGCCGTGCTCCTTCACGGTGCGCTCGAACACGTCGGCCTCGCCCTGGCCGAAGGCGCTGCGGTCGTCGATGATCGCCACGCGTTTGGCTTTCATGACGTCGACGGCCCACGCGCCCGCGATGCCGGCGTTCTGCGCGTCGTTCGAGATCACCGTGAAGGTGTTCGCGAAACCCTGCGCCGTGATGACGGGATTGGTGGCGGCGGGGTCGAGCATCGGAATGCCGGCGCTTTCATAAATGCGCGAGGCGGGAATCGCCGTGCCCGAGTTGAAGTGGCCGATCACGGCGGCCACGCCCTGATTCGCGAGCTGGGCCGCCGACTGCACGCCGAGGCGTGGATCGGCGCGGTCGTCGAGCGCGACGAGTTCGAAATGCGCCACCTGATCGCCGATCTTGAGGCCCTGGGCGTTCGCTTCGTCGAGCGCGAGTTGCACGCCGTTCTGCAGGTCGCGGCCATAGTTCGCGTAGTCGCCGGACAGCGCCGCCGCGAAGCCGATGCGCACGGTCAGCGGACCCGCCGCGTAAGCCGCGTTGTCGGGCAAGGCGAGCAGCGCGCCGCCGGAAACGGCGACGCCGCAGACGAGGGCGACGCGCGCGAGCGT
>NZ_JAAGPN010000192.1:0-15562 GCF_017104805.1 Paraburkholderia sp. Ac-20347
TGGGCCGCGCGCGCTTCGCGCTGCTGCTGCTCGCCGCGCTGGCCACCGCAGCCGCCACCGTGGTGGTCGGGCCGCTGTCGTTCGTCGGCCTGATCGCACCGCATATCGCACGCTTTTCCGGCGCGCGGCGGCCGATGCCACAGCTCTATCTCGCGGCGACGCTCGGCGCGCTGCTGATGGTCACGGCGGACTGGCTCGGGCGGCAAATCGCGTTTCCGCAGGAAGTGGCGGCGGGCCTCGTCGCCACGCTGCTCGGCGGTCCGTGGCTCGTCGCGCTCGTGGTGCTGCGCGGCCATCGACGCGCGTAGGCAAATCAAGGGCAAACGGGGCCCTCAAAACACCCGTCCATAACGATCGTCCCTCGCATTTTTTTACAGCCCGCCTTTGAGCGGGAGGAAGTCGTTCGGCCTTTTTCAACAGTGGGATGATTGACGATGACAACGAGAATAGACCACCGTGGTGCGCAGCGCGCGCCGGCTTCGGGATGGTGGAGGCTGGCGCCTCGCCGTGTAACGCGTGCCGCGCCGCGCTTCGCGCTCACCATGACGCCGCTCGCTTTCGCGGCGCTGAGCCTCGCTTCGCCGTGGGCGCGCGCGCAAACCGCGCCTGCCGCGAACGGTAACGTTCTGCCCGCCGTGACGGTGTCGGGCACGAACGACACCGACGCAACCACCGAAGGCAGCGGCACTTACGCCGCGAAGCAGGCCACGATCGGCGGCAAGGTCGCGCAATCGATCAAGGAGACGCCGAACTCGGTCTCCGTGCTCACGCGCCAGCAGATGGACGACCAGAACGTGACGACCATCCAGGACGCGCTGCGCTACGTCACGGGCGTCAGCTCGATCGATTACGGCGACGGTACCGCGTATTTCCGCGCGCGCGGTTCGCAGCTCGGCATCGAGTTCGACGGCGTGCCGACCTTGAGCGGCCTGCAATATCAGCTGCAATTCGATCTGGCGATGTACGACCGCGTGGAGATCATGCGCGGCCCGGCCGGTTCGATCGACGGCATGGGCGAGCCGGGCGGCGTGGTGAATCTCGTGCGCAAGCGCCCGCAGGATCAGTTCCATCTGTCGACCGAAACGCAGGTCGATTCGTTCGGCAGCGTGCGCCAGATGATCGACGTGACCGGGCCGCTGAACAAGGACGGCACGCTGCGCGGACGCGCGGTGCTGGTCGGCAGCGACGGCACGCAGTCCATCGACCGCACGCGCAGCAAGGAAGTGATGGCCTACGGCGCGCTCGACTGGGATCTCACGCCGCGCACGACGCTTTCGCTCTCGGGCGGCTATCAGGTTTCGCCGATTTCGGGCATCGACTACGGCGCGGGCGGCGTGCTCAACAGCACGCGCACCGCCCTCACCGGCCGCGTGCCGAGCTCGTTCACGCAGAACTTCAGCCCGAGCTGGAACTACGCGTACACCTCGCTGCAGGAAGGCAACGCGAACCTCGTGCATCGCTTCGAAAACGACTGGCAATCGTCGACCACGCTGTTCTATCGACACGAACTCTCGAAGGCGTATTACGCGTACTCCGGTCCCGGCGCGACCGCGAACGGTCTCGCGCTCTACGGCGATCAGCGCCAGCGCACGAGCTACGACTGGTTCGGCGCGGACAGCAACGTCTCGGGTCCGATCCATCTGTTCGGGCGAACGCATACGCTGACCATCGGCGCGAATTACTCGGTGATGACGTCGAGCGCGCAATCGGGTTATCTGGCGCTGAGCGGCCCGTACGGCGGCGCGTTCAGTCTCTACGATCCGAACGCCGTGCCCGCCGTGGACGTGCCCTACACCTTCGGCACCAATCATCGCACCGTGCAGTACGGCGTCTATGCGCAGGCGCGCATCAAGCTCGCCGATCCGCTCACGCTGGTGCTCGGCGGCCGCGAGGCTTTCCTGCAGGACCGCACGCAATCGACGCTGCCGAGCGTCGGCGACTGGACCACCAACGCGCAGATCAATCACCGCTTCCTGCCGTCCGCCGGGCTGCTGTGGGATATCGTGCCGTCGATCACGGCCTATGCGAACTACGCGCGCTTTCTCGACGCGCAAACGGAGAGCACGTATTCGGGCGCGGGCCTGCCGCCGCGTTCGGGCGAGCAGTATGAAGTGGGCGTGAAAGGCAGTTTCCTGAATGGCCGCTTGAATGCGAACGCTGCGTTGTTCCGTATCGACGACAACAATCGCGCCGTGGCCGATCCCGCGCACCAGTATTACTACGTGTCGGCGGGCAAGGCGCGCGATCAGGGCGTGGAACTCGAAGTCACGGGCCAGCCGATGCCGGACTGGAACGTCTACGCGGGCTACACGTATCTGAATGCGCACTACGAGAACGATTCGCCCGATCTCACCGACGGCACCGATCCGAAGCACCTGTTCAAGCTGTGGACGAAGTACACGTTCTCGCGCGGCACGTTGCGCGGTTTCTCGGTGGGCGGCGGCATGCTCGCGCAAACGCGCATTTCACGCGGCGTCGAACAAGGCGGTTATGCGATTTTCAATGCGCAGATCGGTTATCGATTCAACAAGCATGTTGAAGCGTCGCTGCAATTGAATAACGTGTTTAATCGCGAGTATTACATTCGTCCGCCGAGCACGTATTACAGCGTATTCGGCGATACGCGCAATGTCATGCTGACGGTTCGATCGGACTTCTGATGATTCGCTTGCGCCGCGCGAAGGCAATATCGCGCGGCGCAATGCGATGTGTGCTTAATTGCGCACCCGGAAAACACCGACCACTTCATCGAGACCGCTCGCCTGCTGCGCCATTGCCTGCGCCGCCGCCGACGCCTGCTCGACCAGCGCCGCATTCTGCTGGGTCGCGTGATCCATCTGCGAGACCGCTACGTTCACCTGGCCGATCCCCGTGCTCTGCTCCTCGGAAGCCGAGGCAATTTCGCCGAGGATTTCGTTCACGCGCGAGACGTCGCGAATGATATCGGCGATCGTGCTGCCCGCTTCCTCGACCAGCCGCGAGCCGGCATCCACGCGCGACGTCGCCTGACCGATCAGGCCGCGAATCTCGCCCGCCGCCGTGGCCACGCGCTGCGCGAGCGTGCGCACTTCCGACGCCACGACCGCGAAACCGCGACCCTGATCACCGGCGCGCGCGGCTTCGACCGCCGCATTGAGCGCCAGAATATTGGTCTGAAACGCAATGCTCTCGATCGCGCTGATGATTTCGTTCATGCGCCGCGAGCTGTCCGCGATCCCCTGCATCGTCTCGACAACTTCGCCCACCACCACGCCGCCACGTTGCGCCGTGTCCGACGCCGCGCCCGCCAGCGAAGTCGCCTGACGCGCGTTCTCGGCGTTCTGGCGCACGGTCGCGGTCAGTTCTTCCATGCTCGATGCGGTTTCTTCGAGCGACGCGGCTTGCGCTTCCGTGCGTTGCGAGAGATCCGAATTGCCGCTGGCAATTTCACGCGCGGCGGTATTGATCGCGCTCGCGCCATCGCGCACGCGGCCGATCATGTCGACGAGATTGGTTTGCATCGCCTTGACGCCTTCGAGCAATTGCCCCATTTCGTCGAGCGATTGGACTTCGATACGCGCGGTGAGATCGCCGTTCGCAATCGCCTTGAAATGCGCGAGCGCCTGCGCAAGCGGACGTCCGATGGCGCGTTGCAACGCGATCCACGCGAACGCGGCGGCGCACAGCGCAAACAGCACGCCCAAGACGGCCACGGTCACGAACCAGTGGAAACGCTCTTGCGCGCGATCGTATTTGGCGACGGCAAAACCGGCCTGCATTTTCTGCAACGCGTCGATGTTGCCCGTCACGTCGCCATATAACGCCGACGACGTATTCTGGACTGCCGAGCGAATCTGATTGCCGTCCTTCGTTTCGATCGCGCGATAAATCGGCTCATAGCCGTCCTGCAACAACTGCTTGAGTTTGGCGTCGATTTCGTCGGCCTTGCGCGCTTCCTCGTCGTTATAGCTGGGCAGCTTGCGATAAGCCTCCCACGACTGTTTCGCGTGATCGAGCTGATCGCGCGAGTTCTGTTCGGAGCGCGCGATGTCGGGTGCATCGGGCGCGATGCCGATGCGGAACAGCCACAGACGACTGCGCGCCAGCGCGACGCTCGTCTGGCTCAGCGCCACCGCCGAACCCAGTTGATTGGAATACAGCGTTTGCAGATCGTGATTGCTGGAACTCACACCTGCAACCCCCATCGAGCCGCCAATGACCAGTAGGCAGCCGAGAAACCCCATCGCGAGAGCCAGGCGCGCGCGGATTGTAATTTTTTTAAACATATCGCAGAGTGAAATCGCTGAAAGAACAGAGGAATTCAAATTCGTGCCGCTGCCTCCGTCTACGGCAACATTCATTGAAACTTGAGAAGCTTGAGCATTCCATAGCGTTATTTACGCACTCTGTCTTTTTTCGCATATCTGCTATGCGTCATACGCAAGGGCGGCAATCGGGCATGCCCGCATAATCACTGTCACAAGTTATTTCACGGTCAGGCAGTCTTTGCCCGACCTTCGATATAAAACAAAGCGGGCGGCAGCCTGCGCTGGAGATCAACCTCATGCAGACGTGGTACAGCACCATGAATTCCTCCCAGCGGCGCACCTTTTGGGCGTGTTTCCTCGGCTGGGTTCTGGACGCCATGGACGTGCAATTCTTCGCGTTCGTCATTCCCACCCTGCTGACCGCCTGGCACATGACCAAGGCGCAGGCCGGCGTGATCGGCACCTCGGCGCTGGTTGCCTCGGCTGTGGGCGGTGTGATTGCGGGCGTGCTCGCGGATCGCATCGGCCGCGTTCGCGTGCTCAAGCTCGCGATTCTGTGGTTCTCGCTGTTCACCGGCCTCTCGGCGTTCACGAACGGCTTCCATCAATTGCTGTTCACGCGCAGTCTGCAAGGTCTCGGCTTCGGCGGCGAATGGGCCGCGGGCGCGATCCTGATCGGCGAAGTCGTCGACAAGCGCATTCGCGGACGCGCCGTGGGCTGCGTGCAAAGTGGCTGGCCCGTGGGTTATGCGCTCGCCGCGCTGCTCTACTGGGTGCTGTTCAGCGCGCTGCCCGAACAATATGCGTGGCGCGTACTGTTCCTGCTGGGCATTCTGCCGGGCCTGCTGGTGCTGTGGATGCGCCGCAATGTCGACGAATCGGCGGCCTTTGAATCGGCAGCGGAATTCCGCGCGCAAAGCGGTCTGTTCGACACCTTCGGCCGCATCTTCGCGCCCAGCGTGTTGCCGCACACCCTGCTGGCCTCGGCGATGGCAGCCGGCGCGCTCGGCGGCAACTACACGATTCTCACGTGGCTCGTGACGTATCTGCGCGAAACGCAAAGCCTGACCATCAACCTGACGACGATGTATCTTGCCGTCAATATCTTCGGCTCGTTCTGCGGCTACGTCGGCATGGCGTATCTGAGCGATGCGATCGGCCGACGCTGGACCTTCTCGCTCTCGGCGGCCGGCGCGACGCTCACGGTGCTGGCTTATACGCACCTGCATCTGCCGATGTCCGCGCTGCTGGTGCTGGGCTTTCCGCTCGGCCTGTTCCAGTCGGGCATCGTCTCCGGCATGGGCGCGTGCTTCACCGAGCTGTTCCCGGTGCAGATCCGCGCGTCGGCGGGCGGCTTCTCGTACAACTTCGGTCGCGGCATCGGTTCGCTGGTGCCCGCTGCAGTCGGCATCACGAGCGCGTCGGTCGGGCTGGCGAAGTCGATTGGCGTGTGGGCGGCGGCGTCGTATGTGGTGGTGTTCATCGTCGCCGTGTTCCTGCCTGAAACGCGCAACAAGCAACTCGAAGGGCAAGCCTGATTTTCACGCTTGATCGCTTCGCCTGAATTCGACTGAATTCGACTGAAAGCGGCGCGTGCCTGGGTCTCCGAACGATTCCCGGTCACGCGCCGCGTCCCTTTTGGTATCAAGGAAAACGTCAGCTTCCGGGTCATGACGTGATATAACGAGCACTTGCGCAATCCGTACCGGCCCGCGCCTGCGTCATGCGCGCGGCCCCCGCGGCCACCCCGGTACTCGCGTGTACATCGCCGCTCGTGAATCGCCCATGAACTCAGACGACCTCGCCGTCTTCGCCCACGTCGCGAAGACCGGCAGCATTTCGCGCACCGCGATGGAACTCGGCGCGAACCAGTCCACCGTCAGCCGCCGTATCGCCGTGCTCGAAGCCGAACTGGGCGTGCGCCTGTTCCGCCGCAGCGGCCGCGGCGTCGGGCTCACCGAACGCGGCGCCCAGCTGCTCGGTTATGCGCAAACGCTCGAACGCACGCTCGACGAAGCGCGCGGCGCGATGCGCAGCGGCGTCGAAAGCGGCCCCGCCCGGCTCGTCATCGCCGCTCAACCCACGATTGCCCGCATCATGTTCGCGAGCCTCGGCCATCGGCTGCGCGCGCGTTATCCAAATACGCGCGTGCGGTTTATCGAAGGTCTCGCGAGCCAGATTCTCGGCCGCCTGAGCGACGGCGAAATCGATCTGGCCGTCATGTACGTGCCCGAGCATCGCGGCGCGATGCAGTTCGACACGCTGCTCGCGGAACAGATCTGTCTCGTCGCGCCGGCGAATTACGCGCTGCCCGAAGGACCCGCCGATGTCAGCATGCTCGGCCAGGTGCCGCTCATTCTGCCGAGCACGCATCACGGCCTGCGCGTGCTGGTCGAATCGCTCGCGGCGCGCCACGGCTTCACGCCGCGCATCGTGCTTGAATGCGACGGCTCGATCTCGCTCACCAAACGTCTCGTGATCGCGCAATGCGGCTGCACGGTGCTGCCCGCCGCTTCCGTGATTGAGGAAGTCGCCGATGGCCGCCTGCAATGCGTGCCGCTCGATAATCCCGTGGTCATGCGCGACGTGGCGATTGCGTGGCCGCAAAATCGCACGATGCCGGACGGCGTCTGGAGCGTGGCGCAGATGATTCGCGACGTCGCCGCCGATCTCGTGACGAGCGGCGACTGGCCCGGCACGATGCTCACGCTCGCCGCGCCGGACGAGCCGCCGCTTTCGCACGACTGATTTCGACGATCCACGCTCGAAGCGAAGTCCAAATGAAAACGCCCGCAAACGCATCATGAGATGCATTCGCGGGCGTTGTGCTTTCCAGCTTTATGCCGGTTTATTCATGCCTTAATCGCGCTTCAGATCGCCGTCGTAAAGACGCCAGATGTCGAGCGGATTCGCCTGCTTGAGCGCTTCCGGCAACAGCGTATCGGGCACCGACTGATAGCAGACCGGCCGCAGGAAACGGTCGATGGCGGTTGCGCCGACCGAGGTCGTGCGCGTATCCGACGTCGCCGGGAACGGGCCGCCGTGCACCATCGCATGGCTGACTTCGACGCCGGTCGGGAACGCGTTGAACAGCACGCGGCCCGCCTTGCGTTCGAGCGTCGGCAACAGCGTGCGGACGTGCTCGTGATCGGCTTCGTCGAGATGCACGGTGGCCGTCAACTGGCCGCTCATGCGGCGCAGCACGGTGCGCAGCTCGTCGAGATCGCGGCACGCCACGATCAGCGAACTCGGCCCGAAGATTTCTTCCTGCATCTCCGTTTCCGCGAGGAACGCGCGCGCGTCGGTGCGCAGCAGCGCGGGCACCGCGTCGAACGCGCCTGCCGCTTCACGGCCGTTCGCGAGCGTCGTCACGTCGGCCAGCGCGCTGAGGCGATCGACACCGCGGCAATACGCGGCGTGGATGTTGGGCGTCAGCATGGTCGTCGCGGCCTTCGCGCTGATGGCCTGCGAAGCCTTCGCGCAGAACGCGTCGAGCGCCGCGCCTTCGAGCGCGAGCACGATGCCCGGATTCGTGCAGAACTGGCCCGTGCCGAGCACGATCGAATCGGCGTACTCGCTGGCGATCTGCTCGCCGCGCGCTTCAAGCGCGGCGGGCAACAGCACGACCGGATTGATGCTGCTCATTTCCGCGTAGACGGGAATCGGCTCGGGGCGCGCCTGCGCGATGCGCTGCAGCGCGAGACCGCCCTGACGCGAGCCCGTGAAGCCCACGGCCTGAATCTCCGGATGACGCACGAGCGCTTCGCCGACCGCCGTGCCTTCGCCGATCAGCAGCGAGAACACGCCGTCCGGCATGCCGGTTTCGCGTGCGGCGCGGGCGATCGCCTGCCCGACGAGTTCCGACGTGCCGAGGTGCGCCGGATGCGCCTTGACGATCACCGGGCAACCTGCGGCCAGCGCCGACGCCGTGTCGCCGCCCGCCACCGAAAACGCGAGCGGGAAATTGCTCGCGCCGAACACGGCGACCGGTCCGAGGCCGATGCGTCGCAGACGCAGATCCGGACGCGGCAGCGGCGCGCGCTGCGGCAGCGCCGGATCGATGATCGCGCCGTGCCAGCGGCCGTCGCGCACGACTGCCGCGAACAGCTTCAGCTGATTCACCGTGCGCATGCGCTCGCCTTCGAGACGCGGCATCGGCAGCGCGGTTTCCAGATGCGCGCGCTCGGTCAGCGCCGGGCCGAGATCGATGAGCGCCTGGGCGATCGCTTCGAGAAACGCGGCGCGCCGCTCGTCGGAGAGTGCGCGGTAGGCGTCGAATGCCTCGCCCGCCAGCGTGCACGCGCGCTCGACGTCGTCGGCGCTCGCGCAGCCGAAGGCGGGCGCGAGCGCCTCGCCGGTCAGCGCCGCGTGCGCGTAGGTCACGCCATCGGCGCCCTTCACCGGCGTGCCGCCGATGATCATCATGCCTTGAATGTCGGTTGTCATGCTCATGCGCTCAAACGGTTAGCGGGAGTGATCTGCAGCGGATCGGTGCGAAGCTCGATGAGCGCCGCCACGCCGGCACGCTGCGCGCGCTCGAAGGCCGCCGCGAAATCTTCGGTGCGCTCGACACGTTCGGCATGCGCGCCGAAAGCCTGCGCCATCGCCACGAAATCGGGATTCACGAATTGCGTGGCCGACACGCGGCCCGGATATTCGCGCTCCTGATGCATGCGGATCGTGCCAAGCATATTGTTGTTCACGACGATGACAATCAGCGGTGCGCCGAACTGCACCGCCGTCGCCAGTTCCTGCGGATACATCATGAAGCAGCCGTCGCCGGCGAAGCACACGACCGAACGCTGCGGATTCTGGATCTTCGCCGCGATGGCCGCCGGGAAGCCGTAGCCCATCGCGCCGTTGGTCGGCGCGAGTTCCGTGGCCGGGCTGCGATAGCGATAGAAACGGTGCACCCAGACCGTGTAGTTGCCCGCGCCGTTCGAAATCACGGCGTCGTCGGGCAGCACGTCGTTCAGATGCGCGACGACCTGCGCGAGATCCACGCCACGAATTTCCGCGCTCGGCGCGGGCGGCGTCGAATGCGCGACGTAGTCGGCGCGCGCCGTTTCCGTCCACGCCTGCCAGCGCTGTTGCGAGGCGGCCGCGACCGGCTTCACACCGTCGAGCGCCAGCGCGAATGCGCGCAGCGACGCGTGAATCGGCATGCGCGATTGGAACACGCGGCCGAGTTCCTCGGCATCGGGATGGACATGCACCATCGTCTGCTTCGGCGCGGGGCTTTCGAACACCGTGTAGCCCGACGAGGTCGTTTCGGCGAGACGCGAACCGACGACGATCACCAGATCGGCCTCTTTGGCGCGATCCGACAGTTTCGGCGACACGCCGAGGCCAAGCTGGCCGACGTAATGCGGATCGCGATTGTCGAACAGATCCTGGCGGCGGAACGAAGCCGCGACCGGCAGATTGTTGGCGTGCACGAAACGCTTGAGCGCGGCGCCCGATTCGGCGTCCCAGCCCGTGCCGCCGACCACCACCAGCGGACGCGTCGCGGCGTCGAGCAATTCGCGCAGCGTGTCGAGCGCCTGCGGCTCCGGCGCGGCATGCGCGATGCGCACGGCCGGTGCGTCAGCCACGGCGGCCGCGCCGAACAGCACGTCTTCGGGCAGCGCGATCACGACCGGACCCGGACGGCCCGAGAGCGCCACGCTAAACGCCTTCGCGACGATCTCGGGAATGCGCTCCACGCTTTCGATCTGCGTGACCCACTTGGCGATGCCGCCGAACATCTGGCGGTAATCGACTTCCTGGAATGCGCCGCGACCGATGAAATCCTGCTCGACCTGGCCGATGAACAGGATCATCGGCGTGGAATCTTCGCTCGCCGTATGCACACCGTTGCTCGCGTGCGTGGCGCCGGGGCCGCGCGTCACGAAACAGATGCCGGGGCGACCCGTCAGCTTTCCGTAGGCATCGGCCATGTTCGAGGCCGCGCCTTCGTGGCGCGTGGTGATCGTGCGCACGCCATGCGCGTCGTGCAAGGCGTCGAGCACCGGCAGATAGCTTTCGCCGGGCACGCAGTAGACGGTATCGACGCCATTGCGCACGAGCGCGTCCACGAGGATGCGGCCGCCGTTGCGCGGCTGGGCGGATTCAGACATGAGTTCAGGCTCCCTGTTGCAAGGTGTCGCGCGAACTCAGCCGCGGGGCCGGACGCGCTTCGGAATGCCTGAAATTATCCGGACCGCGCATGGCGTTGGGCGCGCGCATGCCGCATAGCAGCTATGCGCGGCATGCGCGATGGCTCCGTTTAGAAGTCCGTCGTCACCGAGAACCACGCCGTGCGCGGCTCGGCCTGCGTCAGATATCCGCCGAGCGCCGACGACCAGTACGAGCGATTGGCGAGATTCGTCACCATCACGTTGAAGCTCGTGTCGTGCTTGAGGATCTGCGTCTTGTAGCGCGCGCCCACGTCGAAACGCGTCCACGACGGGATCTTCTGCGTGTTCGCCGTGTCGAGATATTGCGAGCTGGTCCAGATCGCGCGGCCCATCAGCGTGAGGCCCTGCACCTGCGGCACGTCGTATTCGAGGTTCGCGTTGAAGGTCCACGCCGGCACGCCGATCGGACGATTGCCCTCTTCCGAGGCGTCGCCGGTATCCATCAGCTTCGCGTCGATATACGACACGCCGCCGATCACGCGCAGGCCTTTCAGCGGCTCGCCGTACACGGAGAATTCCGCGCCGCGATGGCGCTGGATGCCGTCCGCCGCGTAGATGTTGGTCACGCTGTTCGTGTACGCGACCTGCTGCTTGATCTGGTAGATCGCGAACGCCGCGCCGTAATGATTCGCGTCGTACTTGACGCCCGCTTCGTACTGTTTGGCGCGGAACGGGGCGAGCACCTGGCCGACGTTGGCCGCGGTGCTCGGCGCGGTGCCGCCTTCGACGAGGCTTTCCGCGCGGTTCGCGTAAATCGACAGATTCGGCTGGAGCTTGTAGACGAGGCCGAGAATCGGCGTGGTCGCCGATTCGTTATAGGCCGAGTCCTGCGTTTCCGTGCCGTATTCGTAGCCGTTTTCGACGATGTTCTGACGACGCGCGCCAACCGTGAACAGCAGGCGATCGTGGAAGAAGCCGAGCGTGTCCGACACGACGAAGCTGCGCATCAGCGTCGTGCTCGTCAGGCCCGGATCGGAGAAGTCGCCCGCGCCATACGTGGTGCCCGGGATCGCAACCGTCGCGGTGTTGTAGAGGCTCGTCGACCACGGGAGGCCGTAGCTCCAGTTATAAGCGCCGTACTCCGCGATGCGTTCGATCTGCCAGCCCGCATTGACCTGGTTCGAAACCGGGCCGAGATTGAACTTGCCGCGCACACCCGTCTGCGCCGAGATCGCGTTTTCCTTGAACAGCGTGTTCATCCGATACGCCGTCGTCGAGCCCGCATCGTAGGTGGGCGTCTCGTACTGCCCGAGTTCGGTCGTATGACGCGAGCCGATGCCCGCGTAAGCGGTCCAGTTCGGCGCGATGTCGTATTCGCCGCGCAGCATGCCGACCGTGTCTTCCTGCTTCGAATACGTCCACGGCTGCGCGTAGTTGTAGCTCGCCGACGGTGTGGACGGCATGTCGTCGCCCGTCACGAACACGCCCGGACGGCCGCCCGTGATGTTGTTCTTCTGATAGAGGAAGTCGGCGTTGAGGCGGAATTTGTCGCCGCGGTAATCGAGCGCGATGGCGGTCTGCTGCGAGTGATTGTCCTGGTTCTGCACGGCCGTGCTGCCGCCGACCACGGTCTGGTTCACGCGAATGCCAAACTGGTCGTTGTCGCCGAAGCGACGGCCCACGTCCACGTGCGTGCCGAGTTCGCCCGACGCGCTGCCCTCAACCGTCACGCGCGTGACGGGCTTGTCGTCCGCGACTTTGGTCTGCACGTTGATCGTGCCGCCCACGCCCGAACCGCCCGGCGCCGCGCCGTTCACGAACGCACTCGCGCCCTTGAAGATATCGACGCGCTCGATCGCGCCGGTGTCGACCATCTGGCGCGGCGTGAGGCCGTAGAAGCCGTCGAGGCCCACGTCGTCGGAATAGACCTGGAAGCCGCGGATGATATAGGTCTCGGAGAAATTGCCGTAGCCCAGCGCGGTGCGCACGGCCGGGTCGTTGGCGACGACGTCGGCGATCGTTTGCGCCTGCTGATCCTGAATCAGCTTCGACGTGTAGCTCGTCACCGAGAACGGCACGTCGAGCATCTTTTGCTTGCCGAGCACGCCGATCGACGCGCCGCTCGCGACCTGCCCGCCCGCGTAGGCCGGTGCGAGATCGCCGGGCAGCGCGTCGCGGTCGGCTTTCACACTCACGGCGGGCAGCACCGACGACTTCGCGCTGTCCGTGGTGCCGCTATCGCTCGTGGCGTCGGCAGCATACGCCTGGACGGACAGGCTCGCCAGCGCGAAAGCGGCGGCGGCGAGCGGAGCCAGGCGAAACGCCTGCGCGGGTGAGTGTGTGGTTCGGTTCATGAGTGGGTGTCCGCAGCGTAATCAGCGTAATGGCGGGTCGTTTGACCCAATGTGCATCAAAGGCCGCGATCATAGCTGCAAATGAGAATGATTCTCCTTACTGTTTGTCAGATTGGAAGGTTGCGGTAACTGCGAGTAAGAATCGGGCGCACACGGAAATCATGTGCGCGGACGCCCGCGGCCGTGTCGGCCTTGCGCGACAAGGCTCCGCGTCGATCGACACGTTTTAATGCCGGTAAACGAGCGTAAAAATTCGCGATGAACCAATCTGTCGCGGCGTGTTGCGCCATAGTCACATCACGTGATTGCGCACCACTTTCCTCTCACTCGTCGCACACATCCAACGACGCAAATCGACGCTGAAAATTTCTGCGAAATTCGCATCGAAAATTCCCCAAGACACGTTTAGTTTCGGAATAACGTGCATTTCATTGCGCTATTCTTCGCTCGCAATAATTCGTAATCTCGATTAACGAATATTTCAGAAAATTCGTGAGAATCGCG
Organism: Paraburkholderia sp. Ac-20347; assembly: GCF_017104805.1. Lineage (NCBI taxonomy): Bacteria > Pseudomonadati > Pseudomonadota > Betaproteobacteria > Burkholderiales > Burkholderiaceae > Paraburkholderia > Paraburkholderia sp. Ac-20347. The sequence continues at coordinate 13,225 of NZ_JAAGPN010000192.1, forward strand.
TTCCTCAGCGCGCCCGCAGCGAGTCGACGACGAACAAAACCCCCGTTTTTTACGGCACATTTCGATCGAACGTTCCCGCCGCGTAATAAACGGGAATAACAAAGAACAATCGGTGATTCGAATCGTGGCGTGCAGACCACAAGCGTAAAAAACAATTTTGGATATCGCGTTATGCTCCGCGCTCGCTCTCATCGAGCGAATAACAATTCCATGGAGTAACGATGAAAAAGACTACCCTTTCCGCTCTCGCAGTCGCGGCCGCCGGTTTCGCCAGCGTCGCCCACGCACAGAGCACGGTCACGCTGTACGGTTTGATCGACGCAGGCATCGCCTACAGCAGCAACTCGGGCGGCGCGCATGAATTCGCAGCCACCAGCGGCGCGCTGAACGGCAGCCGCTTCGGCCTGAAGGGTCAGGAAGACCTCGGCGGCGGCCTGAAGGCGATTTTCGTCCTCGAAAACGGCTTCAGCGTCATGAGCGGCGCGCTCAAGCAGAACAGCCGCATGTTCGGCCGTCAGGCATTCGTCGGTCTGTCGAGCGACCAGTACGGTTCGCTGACGCTCGGCCGCCAGTACGACAGCGTGGTCGACTATCTCGCCCCGCTCGCGCTCAACGGCACGCAATACGGCGGCACGATCGCTTCGCACCCGTACGACAACGACAACCTGAACAACTCGTTCCGTATCAGCAACTCGGTCAAGTTCCAGAGCGTCGATTACAACGGTTTCAAGTTCGGCGCCCTCTATGGCTTCTCGAACGAAGCTGACGGCTTCGCTGACAACCGCGCTTACAGCGTCGGCGCATCGTACGCATTCGGCGGCCTGAAGTTCGGCGCCGGCTACCTGCAGGTCAACGGCTCGGGTTCGAGCAACACGAGCGGCGCGGTCAGCACCGACGCGACCTTCACGGCAGGCCGTCAACGCACCTACGGCGCGGGCGTGAACTACGCGTTCGGCGCAGCGAACGTCGGCTTCGTCTTCACGCAGACGCAGCTGAGCAACGCCACGCTGATCGGTTCGTCGAACTCGGGCACGTCGTCGGGCATCGGCCTCGACGGCAGCGCGCGCTTCACGAACTATGAAATCAACGCGCGTTACAACCTGACGCCGGCCCTGTCGTTCTCGGGCGCGTACACGTACACGGACGCGAGCCTGAAGGGCGTCGATCCGAAGTACCACCAGATCACGCTGCAGTCGGATTACGCGCTCTCGAAGCGCACCGACGTGTACGCCGAAGCTGCGTACCAGCACGTGGGCAGCACGGGCGATTCGGGCATCGGCGCGGATATCGTCGGCTTCTCGGCATCGTCGTCGAGCTCGCAGGTCGTCGGCACGGTGGGCATTCGCCACCGCTTCTGATTGGTCTTGATCGCACCATGAGAGTCGCCCTGCGCGAACGATCGCATCGTTCGGCGCGGGGCTTGTCGAGCGTGTCGCAAGGCGTGTGACATGCGCGAATCGACGACCCGGTTGCCCGATGGGCGACCGGGTTTTTTACGTTTACAGGCCGTCGATTGCAACGATGACTTCGGCTTCGGCCATGTCGCCGACTCTCTCGACATAAGGCCGCCCGTAATAGCTATCGAGCAACACCTGGCGGATTTCGGCAATCAACGGATAGCGCGGATTCGCGCCCGTGCATTGATCGTCGAACGCATTTTCCGCAAGCGCGTCGAGACACGCGTGGAATCGCGCTTCGGGCACACCCGCCGCCTGAATCGACGCGGGGATGTTGAGCCACTGCTTGAGTTCCTCGATCCACGCCACCAGCGCCTCGACCTTCTCGTCCACCGACACACCGCCGAGCGCAAGCGCATCCGCGATTTCCGCGTAACGGCAGCGCGCGACGGGGCGATCGTATTGACTGAATGCGGCCTGTTTCGACGGCACGTCGTTCGCGTTGTAGCGAATCACGTTCGCGATCAGCAGCGCATTCGCGAGGCCATGCGCAAGACCGAATTCCGCGCCGAGTTTGTGCGCCATCGAGTGGCACACACCGAGGAACGCATTCGCAAACGCGATACCGGCCAGCGTCGCGCCGTTGTGAACCTGCTCACGCGCAACCGGATCGCCCGCGCCGCGTGCGTAAGCGGACGGCAAATACACCTTCAACAATTTGAGCGCCTGCAACGCCTGGGCGTTCGAATACTCGTTCGCCATCACGGAAACATACGCTTCGAGCGCATGCGTCACTGCATCGATGCCACCGTAAGCCGTGAGATCGCGCGGCATGTGCATGACGAGATCCGCATCGACGATGGCGATATTCGGCGTGAGTTCGTAATCGGCAATCGGGTATTTGTGGCCGGTTTTTTCGTCGGTCACGACGGCGAACGGCG